>NZ_JBFBCE010000018.1:0-136960 GCF_040689595.1 Streptosporangium sp. NPDC051023
TTCTTCCTGGTTGTATTCGGGGTGTTTGGGGGGGGTGCGTCCTTGCGGGGCCCCACCCACCCGGAAAGAGCCTTGCGGGTCGTACGGCTGCGCCGTACGAGAGAGGCCTAGGCCTGCTTGTCGGCGTCCTCGGCGGCCGGAGCGGCAGCCTCGGCGTCGGCGTCGTTCTCAGCGGCCGGAGCAGCCTCGGCGACCTCAGTGACCTCAGTGACCTCAGTGACCTCGGCGACCGGAGCGGTCTCGGCGGCGTCAGCGGCGGCCGGAGCGCTCTCGGCGCCCGCGAGCAGCTCCTGCTCCCACTCGGCCAGCGGCTCGGCGCCACCGGCGACGGCCGGCTTGTCGTCACCGCGGTTGACACCGGCGCGGGCCATGAGGCCGGCGGCGACGGCGTCGGCGACGACGCGGGTCAGCAGGCCGACGGCGCGGATGGCGTCGTCGTTACCCGGGATCGGGTAGTCGACCTCGTCCGGGTCGCAGTTGGTGTCGAGGATCGCGACGACCGGGATGTTGAGCTTGCGGGCCTCGCTGATCCCGATGTGCTCCTTCTTGGTGTCGACGACCCACACCGCGCTGGGCACGCGGGACATGTCGCGGATGCCGCCGAGGGTGCGCTCGAGCTTCTCCTTCTCGCGGCGGCGCATGAGGAGCTCCTTCTTGGTGAGCCCCGAGGCGGCCACGTTGTCGAAGTCGAGCTCCTCGAGCTCCTTCAGACGCTGGAGCCTCTTGTGCACGGTGGAGAAGTTGGTGAGCATGCCACCCAGCCAACGCTGGTTGACGTACGGCATGCCGACGCGCGCGGCCTGCTCGGCGATGGCCTCCTGGGCCTGCTTCTTCGTGCCGATGAACATGATCGTGCCGCCGTGCGCGACGGTCTCCTTGACGAAGTCGTAGGCCCTGTCGATGAAGGCCAGCGACTTCTGCAGGTCGATGATGTAGATGCCGTTGCGCTCGGTGAAGATGAAGCGCTTCATCTTCGGGTTCCAGCGGCGGGTCTGGTGACCGAAGTGAACGCCGCTCTCGAGCAGCTGTCGCATGGTGACGACGGGGGTGGACATGTGATTGTCCTCCAGATCGGAGCGCCCATCGCTGGGCGCTGTTCTCGGTTTGACGCGGCGGTCCGCGACCGCCGCCCTGATGCTCCGAACCTGCTCCAGCCGGGCTCTCACCCGGACCGAGGGAACAGTTCTTGACGGGGCATGCGAAGTCGGCCCGTGAGTCACAGGCCATCGAAAATTGTACCCTCAGCGAGGCCTCGGGCTGACCTCAGCGTCTCAACCGGCGGTTAGCTGTCCCGGGGCAGCCCGTGCGGGCGTCGCTCGGCCCTGGGGAAGAGGCCGACCTGGGCCTCGGAGACCCTGGCCCCCGCCGGAGCCTCCGCCCGGTCCCTGGCGGTGATCGCGTAGGGGGCGAGCAGCTCGTCGATCCGCGCGTTGAGCACCTTCAGCTCCTCTGCGTCCACCAGCAGGACGGTGCGGGTGAACACCGAGGCCTCGCGCCACTCCCGGGGCTCGCGGTCGAAGTTCTCCCTGGCGCGGGCCGCCTCGTCGGCCGCCTGGTCGCGCACGGCCTTGATCAGCAGATCCTTGGCGGCCCGCACCTCGGGGCGGTCGTCCGGGTCCGGGGAGATGGTCATGCTGCGGGAGGCGAACCGCCACACCCGCTCCCTGCCGTCGCCCCGAGGGGGCGCGTCCTCCGCGAAGCCGTACTTGGCGAGCATGCGCAGGTGGTAGCTGGCCGCGCTGGGCGTGACCCCGACGACCTCGGCGACCTCGGTCGCGGTCGCGGGCCCCTCGACCTGGAGCCGGTTCAGGATGGCCAGCCGCGCGGGGTGGGCGAGCGCGCGCATCGCCACGGGATCGGTGAGCGGCTCGCGTGCCTGGGTCATGTGCAAACCGTACCCACTCCAGATCTGAAGGATTGCCTTCACAAATGTGAAGGGTTACCTTCATAGTTGTGAAGGATTCCCTTCAGAAGCACTCTCAGGAAAGCGCTGTGATCCCCCGTGCTCCAGACCATCCCGCTGCGCAGGCAGCGCGACTACCGGCTACTGCTGTCCGCCCGCGTCACCTCGGAGACCGGCACCGAGGTCTCCCGGCTGGCTGTGCCGCTGACCGCCGCCGCCCTGCTCGGCGCCTCCCCCTTCCAGATGGGGGTGCTCACCACCGCGTCCTCGCTGCCCTTCCTGCTGTTCGGGCTCCAGTCGGGCGCGATCGCCGACCGGCTCAGACGCCACAGGCCGGTCATGGTCGCCTGCGAGGCGGTTTCGGCGATGGCCATGGCCACGGTTCCCCTCGCCTGGGTCGCCGGGCTGCTGACCGTGCCGTGGCTGATCGCGGTGACGTTCGTCGTCGGCACCGGCACCACGGTCTTTCGCGCGGCGAGCTTCCCGCACCTGGCCGTCGTGGTCCACGAGGATCAGCGGACCGAGGCCCTCACGGGCATGCATTCGGTCCACTCCATCGCCTCCGTCTGCGGCCCCGGGCTCGCGGGCCTGCTCGTCCAGCTGTTCACCGCGCCGTTCACGATCGTGGTCGATGCGGCATCCTTCCTGGTCTCGGCGTTCCTGATCCGGTCGATCGGGGCGCCGGAGGAGCACACCCCGGCTCCTCCCCGCGGCATGTGGACCGAGATCGACGAGGGCCTGCGCGCGGTGGTGGGCAACCCGGCGCTCAGGGTGCTCTGCGGCTGCGGGGTCGTGACCAACTTCTTCGCCGCCGCGTACGGCGCGGTGTTCGTGATCTACGCGCTCACCGAGCTACGCCTGCCCGCGGGGCTGATCGGCGCCCTCACCGCCTTCTTCGGCGTCGGCGGCCTGGTCGGTGCGGCCGTCACCCCGCGCCTGGCCAGGCGATTCGGTGAGAGCCGGGTGCTGGGCTGCGCGGTGCTGTTCTTCCCGCTCAACTACGTGACCGCGGCGGTCGCCTCCGGCTCGGGGCCACTGTGGGCCACGTCCCTGCTCATGGCCGCCAGCGGACTGGTCACCGGCGCGGCCATCCTCGCCTTCGCCGTCTGCTTCGGCGCCGTCGTCCTGCGCGAGGCCCCCGCCGAACTGCGCGGCCGGGTCAACGCCACGAACACCTTCACCGTTCAGGGCGTCCTCGCCCTCGGCGGCCTGGCCGGCGGCCTGCTCGGCGAGTTGCTGGGACTGCGCCCCGTGCTGTGGATCGGCGCGGCCGGGGTGGCGCTCACGATCCCGTGGATCTGGCTCTCCCCGCTGGGCCGTTCCTCCGCACCGCGAGGACGATGATCCCGGCGGCCAGCCAGGCCAGGCCGACGAGCTTGGCGAGGGGGGCGGCCAGAACGATAATCCAGATCGCGACGAGCCCGCCCGCGACCGGCATGACCAAATGCCGCCACAGATCACGGCTGCCCTGGCGAATCCTGAAATATCCGATCACGGACGCGTGCAGCATGGTGAACGCCGCCAGCGCCCCGATGTCCACGACCGAGACCAGCACGTCGAGACCGTCCGGCCTGCTCGCCGCCCAGACGGAGACGGCCAGCGTGACCGCCCCCGTGCTGAGCAGCGCAACCCGGGGCGTCCCCGAGCCCGCGTCGACCGACGACAGCGCGCGGGGCAGCCCGCCGTCCCTGGCCATGCCGTACAGCAGCCGCCCCGCCGCCGCCACCGCGGTCATCGCGGCGAACGCGGGCCCGACCGCCTTGGCGACCTTCATCAGATCGGCCAGCCAGGGCGCGACCGACCGGGCGGTCACGTCGTAGAAGGCGGTGCCCTGTTCGGCCGGGGCCGCCGCCAGTTCCGCCGGGCTCATCGGGGCCAGCAGCCCGGCCAGGCAGGTCTGGAGCACGAACAGCGCCCCGGCCACTCCCAGGCAGAGCAACACCGCCCTGCCGACCTGGCGGGAGTCACCGGTCGTCTCCTCGGCGAACGAGGCGATGGCGTCGAACCCGAGGAACGACAGCACCGCGACCGAGACGGCTCCGATCACAGCGCCGACCGTGGTCCCGCCGACCCCGGTGAACGGCGACGACCATGACCTGACCGGTCCCTCGGTGACCAGCACCGCGACCGCCATCACCACGAAAACACCCAGAACCACGATCTCGGCGAGCAGCACAACCAGTCCGACCCGGGCGGCCAGCCGTACTCCCGAGACGTTCAGCGCGGTGGTCGCGGTGAAGGCCAGCGCGGTGAAGGCCCAGGCGGGGATCGGAGGGAAGAGCGCGTGCAACGCGATCCCGGAGAACAGGTACGCCACGCTCGGGATGAGCATGTAGTCGAGCATGACCAGCCACCCCGCCAGGAACCCGGCCGACGGCCCCAGCCCCGCCGAGGCGTAGGCGAACACCGACCCGGCCTTTGGCACGACCCGCGACATCTCGGCATACGAGAGGGCGGTGAAGGCCATGGCGATCGTGGCGACGACGTAGACGAGCCCGACCGCCCCGGCGCTCTTGGCGTCGAGCACTCCGAACACGCCGACCGGAGCCAGAGGTCCGATGAACAGCAGCCCGTAAACGATCAGATCCCGAGCCGAGAGCGTACGGCGCAGCCCCGCCTGTCCTTCCACGCCGCCCCTCCCCGGAGGAGAACATCCGACTCCTTGACCGGAGCACGGAAACCCCCGAAAGCACAGAAACCCCCGAAAACATGGAAACGCCCGGAAACATGGAAGTCCCATCCCCAAGCGCTACGTTCCACACTTCCCCTTCCGTACCCCCGCATCCCCTCTTCAGATCTCCGGACAAGAGCACCGGCCCTCTCCGGGAACTCCCCTCTCTCCGACCGCCTCTTCCCTCTCTCTGGTCCCTTTTTCTCTGGTTCCTCTCCGCTCCCCTCCGGAAACCCGCCGCTCCCGGAGGTACCGGGGGTTGACGAACATCGGACCGGAAAGTCCCGCTAAGCCAGCTCCGCCCAGTCGCCTAGCGTGACTTTTCGTTTCGACGCCCGCCGACTCCATCAACGCGAACCGCGCCGCGACCTCGGCCCCTGAGCAGCAACCAATCGGCCAGTGGCCATAGCGAGTCAGCACATGGTGCGTTACCGCTGTCCAACGCTCCGATGCGGGTGGCAGATAGCGGACTTGCTGGGGTGAGCTCAAGCGACAGGGACCACCGCCGCCGGCAAACCGTTTGAGCCTTCTTTCCGCGTTCCCGTAGGTTGTCTGCAGCCCCGTCGCAGTGAGGACAGAGGACAAGACCGCGTGACCCCGCCTGCTCTTTAGACCTGACACCTTCTTCCGCTCACCTTCAAGCCGACCCTCCCGTCGGCTCTGCCGGGCTGCCCGTGTGCGCCCGGTCATACGGCGTTTGAGGCCGCGCGCAATCGGCCTCGTGTCAGGTCTAGAGAGATCATGTCTTCACAACCTCATACTGTGCTGCCCTGGGTCGTTCGTCGGACCAGACTGCCTCTGCTGTCGTTGCGGTGCGTGGACTGTCGGTCGGAGTCGGCCACCACCGGCGAGGGCAGGTTCCGCGTCAACGCCAACGGCAAGCTGCTGGACGTGTGGCTGCTGGTCCGCTGCGTGTCCTGCGATCGGACGAGCAAGCTCACCGTGCACGAGCGAGCGCCGGTCAGATTCTTCGATCCGGCTGAGCTCGACGGCTACCACGCCAACGATCCGGAGCTGGTGGCGTCCAGGCTGTTGGATCCGCTACTCGCCCGGCGCAACCGCTTCACCCTGGACTGGAAGGGGGCCTGGCGGCTGGACACTCCGTCGCCATGGCTCGACGAGGCGTGGCCGGTCCAGGTGGAGGTCGTCTTCGAGGATCCGGTGCCGGTGCGCCCGGAGCGGCTCATCGCGCAAGGGCTCAGCCTCAGCAGGAACGAGGTGCTGCGCCGGATTAAGTGCGACATTCCGCTGCGCCGTCCAACGAGCGCCGGGTTCACCTTTACCGTGATGGCCGAGGACTAGCGGGGATGTAGCCGCGGCGCGCGATCCCCTCAAGCATCCGGTGAAACACGCCTTGTCCAGCGGCGGCTCCGGCGGCATGGAGTCGCCCAGGGTGGCCGCAGTGTGCGCGGAGCGGCCGGCGGAGGCAGACAGCGGGCTCGAGGATGATCATGTAGGCCATGCCCTCCCAGCAGGCCAGGGTGAGGCACGTCCAGGGGATCTTCCAGGAACGTCCCCACTCACCGAGCGGTGACGAGCTGGAGACTGAAGCCGAACTTCATGTGCGCGCCGCGGCGGCGCTCGATCAGTCTCCGGTCTCGTCATCGAGGATGAACACTCGCTCCAGGTCTGCCCGAGACGGCACCTCCGTGTACTGGCCGTACGCGGACGCTTCGTCATCGGTCAGGAACTCCACCACCGGCATAGGCCGCAAAGTAGGGCCAAACCAGCTTTTTCAACTAACCAACAGTATCCAAACCATTACCAGACCCGGTCGCCGGCCGCCTCTTCCCAAGAGCGCGTGGGAACCGACCGTCTCTTTCCAAGAGGCGTCGACTTTCCAAGAGGCGTCGACATCCCTGTCTGGGGGCGGTATCCCTGCCCGGGGCGGTCTCACCACCAGGCGAGCGGGTGTTCCCCCTGTCCCGGCGGCGGGCTCGCCCAGTACGGTGAGGCGCCGTCGACGGTGCCGGGCGGCCTGACATAGGTGAGCCGCCCGAACGGGCTGTCCATCTCGCGGAGTAGGTCGGTGACCTCCGGAGCCGGCGTGTCCCCACCGTCGACGCGGCCGAGGGAGTCCAGCCACAGCGCGGTCCTGGCCAGCGACAACTCCACCTTCCAGGAACCCCCCTCCGCCGACCGGCGCAGCAGTGCGGCCATCGCACCGAAGGCGGCCAGGTAGCCGGTCGCGTGGTCGAGAACCTGAGCGGGCAGGGGACGCGGCTGCACTCCCTGCCCACCCTCGTGAGCTATGCCACACGCCATCTGGACCAGGCTGTCGAAGCCCCGTCTGCCCGCCCACGGACCGTGCGAGCCGTACGCGGAGATGTCGACGCACACGATCCCCGGCCTGATCGCGGCCAGTTCGCGGGGGCCGAAGCCCAGCGCCTCCAGCGCGCCGGGCCGGTAGGACTGCACGAACACGTCCGTCCCGGCGACCAGGTCACGCAGCATGGCGCCCCCCGCCGGGGTTCTCAGGTCAAGGTGACAGGACCGCTTTCCGAACGCCGTGCCGATCACCAGGCCGGAAACCTCGGGCAGGTGAGCGGCCCCCACCCTGAGAACCCGCGCTCCATGAGCGGCGAGCGTACGCGTGGCCACCGGCCCGGCGATCACCCGCGTCAGATCCAGCACCCGCACCCCGTCCAACGGCCGCCCTCCGCCGTCACCCTCTGCCCCCTCTGCCCGGCCGGCGTGGTCAATGCGGGTCATGCCGACGAGCGGCAGTCCCGCGACCGCTCGTCCCTGGGGGTGCGCCCGCCAGACGGCGCGACTTCGCATCGCGGCCGCGCATCCCCCCGCCAGTGTCACCGCATCTTCGACCTCAAGGGCGGTACGGCCCGCGCACACCCGGGCGACGGCGTCACCGCCCGCGCCGGAGGGCAGTCCCAGAGCCGCGAGAGCCGCATCGCGATGATGGTCGAAATTGCAGTGCAACCGAACCCAGCCGTCGATGGTCCGGTAGTCACCGGAGAGCGCGGCCCACATGACCGGCCCGGCCCCGTCGATCCTGAAATGGCGCTCGTCCTGGAAGGCAACCGCCGCCTCCCGTACGTCCACCCCCGCCACCCCCGTGTCTCCCACCTCTCCCGAGTCTCCGGTGCCTCCCGAGTCTCCGGTGCCTCCGGTGCCTCCGGTGCCTCCGGTGCCTTCATCACCCCCCGCCTCCCTGGTGTTCCCCGTCTCTCCCGAGTTTCCGGCGTCTTCCTCCTCCCTCATCTCTCCCACGTTCCTCACGTCTCCCCGGAACTTCGCGGCGGCAGCGGTGGCGGCTCCCACGGCGACGGCCGCGGCCGTACCGACACGGAAGAAGGACGGCAGCACGGGATCGGCCCCGGTGACCCGGAGCGTTGGCAGCTCGACCCCCACCCCGACGGCCAGCTCCCGCACAAGCTCCCCAATCCCCGCCTCAACCACCGGCTCAGGCACGAGTTCTCCCCTCACCCTCGCAACCGGCTCCCGCACAGACTCCTCGGACTTGAACCTCTGTCCCCGTTCCTTCTCACCCATGCCGTCCCCTTGCGAGCACTGTCTCCCCTGTGAGCAAACAATTCATCGGCAGAACTCCTGTCGTCCACAGCTCCATGACTCTCCTGCCGGCTGTCCACAGAATCCGGCTCGGCCCGGCCGGGATCGGTTCAGGTCTTCCATCCTCGGACGCGTGAACTTCCTCCGCGCCTCCACGATGCGAGCCCTGCTGTCCGCCCTGCTGCTCACCCTTCCGAGTGCGGGAAGCGCACCCGGCCCGCTCACCTCGCCGCGCCTGCAGAAGACCATCGCCCCCCTGCCCCGGTGGAACTGGCCCCTCCCAGGACACCCTCACCTGCTCAGGAGTTTCGCCCCTCCCGCTCAGCCGTGGCTGGCCGGTCATCGTGGAGTCGACCTCGCCACGACGCCCGGCGTGGAGGTGCACGCGGCGGGAGCTGGGACGGTCGGTTACGCGGGACCACTCGCCGAGCGAGGTGTGGTGACGGTGCTCCACCCAGGCGGGCTGCGGACGACCTACCTCCCCGTCCAGCCGTCCGTACGGCACGGCCAGACGGTGAGCCAGGGCGAGATCATCGGCGTCGTCCAGGACATCCCCGGCCACTGCTCGACCATGTGCCTGCACTGGGGCCTGCTCCGCGACCACTTCTACCTCGATCCGCTTCTCCTGCTGGGGCACGGCCAGGTGAGGCTGCTCCCCATCTGGCCAACGAACGACGAGTGAGCCACAACCACGCTCCTCTCGAAGAGAGGCTGCCCATGGGCCAAGGGCAGAGCCCAGGAGTGTTCTATGGCCTGTTTCTCATCCCTTCAGTCTCCGAGGGACCTGCCGGGGCGCAGGCGCCAGCCCTTGGGAACGCGCTCGACGTATCCGGCGGCGGCCAGACCGCCCAAGCAGGACAGCACCGTCTCCAGATCGACGCCTGCGGCCACCGCTATCGTGGCCGGACCGGCCCCGGCGCGAATGGGTATGGCCTCCAGAACCCGGCGGGTGTCCGGGCTCAGCCGGTCACGGGGAAGCACCGGGCCTCGGGGTTCGGAAGCCAGGTCGTCGCCCATCACACCGACAAGCTCGATCATCTCCTCGGGAGTGGTGACACAGGTCGCTGTGCCTTGACGGATCAGCCGGTGGCATCCCGCCGAGGTGTCCGAGGTCACAGGGCCCGGAACAGCCGCCACGACGCGGTTCAGCGAGACGGCGTGCCCGGCGGTGTTCAGCGCCCCGCTGCGCACGGCGGCCTCGATCACAAGGCTTCCCCGCGACAGCGCGGCGATGAGCCGGTTACGGATCAGAAAACGCTGGCGGGTGGGGCGAGCCCCCATCGGACACTCACTCACCAGGAGCCCCTGAGACCGCACGGCCGCGAACAGTTCGTGGTGTGCGCTGGGGTAGGCGACATCAGTGCCACAGGCGAGCACTGCGACGGTCGGCGTCTCGCACGAGAGCGCGCCGCGATGAGCCGCCCCGTCTATCCCGTAAGCGCCCCCGGAGACGACGGTCCAGCCGCGCTCGCTCAGCCCGGCGCCAAACTCCGCCGCCACATGCGTGCCGTACGGCGTCGCGGCCCTGGAACCGACGACCGCGACGGATCGCAGGCAGGAGAACCGCAGATCCGCCTCTCCATGGAGCCAGAGGGCGTACGGCCTGCAGTTCCCGAGATCGTCCAGCTGTGTCGGCCATTCGAGGTCTCCGGGAACCACCAGCCGGGCCCCGCACCGCTCCCCTTCGATCAGGTCCCGATCCGGGTCCACGATCTCAAGGCGAGCCGCCCAAGAGGCAAGCATCCGATCGAGCCTGGCCGCGTCCCGATCGTCTCGCGCTCCGGGCGTGACCCCCTGCGCGTCCTGCGACCCGGGCGAACCGCTGTGATCACGCTGAACCCCGGAGCAGGCGCCCTCCTCCGAGCCTGAGCGGTGGAAGCTCGCGAACCAGCGGGTGAGTTCCGGGTCTGGGCGAGGCCTGCGGACCTGCTCGACAGCGGCCTCCGGGCCGCGGGTGGCGACGAGCCAGCCCATCACGGCGTCGCCGGGCTCGGCCACCCGCATCAGCGTGGCCCGTGCGAGGCGGTCGTTCATCGCTCTTCTCCCAGCCACAGTCCGAGTGCCGCGTTGGTCTCGGTGACCCCGGGCACGTGTTTGCCCGCGAGATCGGCGAGCGTCCAGGCGACCCTGAGCGTCCGGTCCAGCCCCCGGGCGCTCAGCTCTCCGCTGTCGAGGCAGTTGAGTAGGGGGAGCATCGCCTTCGACGCCGGTCGGTAATCGGTGTGCAGGGCCTGGGCGGACACCTCCGCGTTGCACTGCCACGGCGTGCCCACGAACCGTCTGGCGGCACGTTCGCGCGCGGCGAGCACCCGCTCAGCCACCACCCGGCTCGGTTCGATGAACCGCCGGTCGGCGAGGAGCTCTCGCCGAGTCGAACGGTAGAGCGTGACCTTGACGTCGACGCGGTCGAGCAGCGGACCCGAGAGCCTGGCGAGATAGCGTCTGCGGGTCGTCGGAGTGCATCGGCACGGGTCCTCGGGACTGGACGGACGCGCGCACGGACATTGGTTGGCGGCGAGAACAAGCATGAACCGCGCGGGGAATCTCACGGACCCCATCGCCCTGGAGACCGTCACCGTGCCCGATTCGAGGGGTTGCCTGAGCGAGTCGAGAACGGTCGCGGGATATTCCGGAGCCTCGTCGAGGAACAGCACTCCCCGGTGGGCGAGCGAGACCGCGCCCGGCCGGATCGCCCCGCTGCCTCCGCCGATGACGGCCGCGACGGTCGCGGTGTGATGGGGTGCCACGAACGGTGGCCGGGTCAGCAGCGGACGGTCCTCGGGCAGAGCTCCGGCGATCGAGTGGATCGCGGTCACCTCCAGGGCATGCTCGCGTTCCAGGGGCGGGAGCAAGGTGGGCAGGCGCTCGGCGAGCATCGTCTTTCCGGTGCCCGGCGGCCCCAGCATCCACAGGTTGTGCCCTCCTGCGGCGCAGACCTCCAGAGCACGGCGGGCGAAGGGCTGACCGGCCACGTCGCCCAGGTCCGGGACGGCTCCGCCCTTCCCCTCCGCAGAAGCCGGGCGTGCGTCCGCGAGTTCTTGCGTCCCGTCCTGCCGGAGACCTTCGATCACGGGCACGTTGACCTGATCGTCGCTGCGCAACCAGCCGACCAGCTCGCTCAGAGTGGAGGCGGGGACGACCGTCACGTCGGGCACGAGCCCGGCCTCCGCTGCGTTACGGGCGGGCACGACGACCGTGCGGGCTCCGGCGGCGACGGCGGCCAGCACGGCGGGGAGCACACCCCGCAGAGGTCTCAGCGAGCCGTCCAGGCCGAGCTCGCCTAGGAAGAACGGCTTGGCGACCTTGGCCGCAGGCACGAATCCGGCCGCCGCCAGCAGCGCGACGGCGATCGCGAGGTCGAACATGCTTCCCCGCTTGGGCAGGCTGGCGGGAAACAGGCTGATGGTGATGCGAGCGTCCGGCCATGCGTAACGGCTGTTGACCACGGCCGAGCGAACCCGGTCGCGCGCCTCGCTGAGCGCGGTGTCCAGCATGCCGATGAGATGCGTGCCCGCCATGCCGCTGCCCACGTCGGCCTCGACGTCGACGGTGTGGCCGGTCACTCCGAGCAGGGCGACGCAGCGTGTGCGTGCGACGGTCACCCGCACCACCCCCGGGCAGGGCGAACGGTCCATGAAAGTCCAGGAGACATTCAGCACATCCCCCGCTCGTGGCGAATGGTGAAGGCTCCGGCGAACCGTTCCAGGGCGATGACGTCGATGCGGATCGTGTCGAACCTCTCGGATCGCTCGCACCGCTCCCCCCGCCATCTGGCCGCGAGCCTGCGCAGACGGGCGAGCTTCATCTCTGTCACCGCCTCGAAAGCGGTGCCGTGGGTGCGCCCGGAACGGGTCTTCACTTCCACCACGACGAGCGTGTGCCCCTCGCGGGCGACCACGTCGATCTCCCCGTCGGGACACCGCCAGTTGCGATCCAGGATCTGTATGTCGTGAGCCAGCAGATAGTCGACGGCGATCTGCTCACCGTGCCTGCCCAGCTCGTCCTTCGCGGCCATGGAACCACCTCCGGTCCCAGACCTTCGCGCAGCTCACCCCGCCTCCGGGAAGCCGAAGCCGATTCTGTGGATATCGAGACGGGCTCGGGCCACGCCTGTGGAAAACTCAGGTCCCGAGCCCCCTGGCCGGGAACGTCCCGGCCAGGGACCCGGTCCCGGGGGCCCGCACCGGGGTGGAGGGATCCTCGGTTTGGCGTTCAGGTGGGAAACCCTGCGCCCTCTGGCCGCCATGACCGGACCTGGGGCCGCCGAGACCGGCCGTCGGCGCGGGTCGTCGTCGTCGGCTCAAGGAGCCCTGACGCCCGGAGAGCACCAGAAAGACATCCGAAAGCCCCCGGAGAGCGCCGGATGAGAAAGCCCGCGCTCCCGGGCGTCCGAGGCCGGACAGGCTCCCGGGCCGAGAAGCCGGGACAGGTTCAGTTCGAGAAACCCTCCTTGGGCATCTCCAGGTCGGGCTTGGCCAGTTCTTCGACGTTCACGTCCTTGAAGGTGACCACGCGGACGTTCTTGACGAACCTCGCCGGCCGGTACATGTCCCAGACCCAGGCGTCCTGCATCTTCACGTCGAAGAACACATCACCGTTCTCGGCGGTGCGGACGTCCAAGTCGACCGAGTTCGTGAGATAGAAGCGCCGTTCCGTCTCGACGACATAGGTGAACAACCCGACGACGTCGCGGTACTCACGGTAAAGCTGCAGCTCCATCTCGGTTTCGTATTTCTCGAGATCCTCTGCGCTCATACCGGTCCTCCTGTTGCACGCCCTTCCCGGGCCGCCCGATCAGGCGACACCGGCCCCCACTTCATTCTCACCCATCACCTCACCCGACCCCGACCTCGCCACCGTCGCGAACGAGAAACGGTGGTCAGGACACGGGCCGTACATCTCGAGTGCCCTACGATGATCCACGGTGCCATACCCTTTGTGCACGGCGAAGCCGTACACGGGATGGCGTTCGTGGAGCGCGGTCATCATCCTGTCTCGCGTGACCTTCGCAACGATCGAGGCCGCCGCGACGCAAGCGGCGACCTGGTCCCCCTTCCACACGCCCAGCGACGGCACAGGCAGACCGGGGACGGGAAAACCGTCGGTGAGCACATAACCGAGATCACAGGATAGCTGTGCCACGGCTCGGCGCATTCCCTCGATGTTGGACCTGTGCAGGCCGCGGATGTCGATCTCCTTCGGCGGGATCACCACCACACTGAACGCCTTGGCGGTCGCCATGACCCGTTCGTACAGCGCCTCACGCCGGGAGGCCGTCAGCACCTTGGAGTCATTCATACCCTCGATCCGGCGCCCGAGCACGACCGCCGCGACCACCAGAGGTCCTGCGCAAGCTCCCCTGCCCGCCTCGTCCACTCCGGCCACGGGCCCCAGGCCACGGCGTGCGAGAGCCCGCTCATAGCCGTACAGCCCTGAGTCTCGCCGGACCACACTGGGCGTGGGGCGGAACGCAACTGTCATCGCACCACGGCAGACATAGCGACCATGAGCAGAGAGTACGCCCCATCCGCGCCATTCGGTACCGCTATCTCAGCTTGGTGAAGGTCTCCGGCGTTGAGAGGAGGCGCGCCCTGGAGAACGGCCAGTAGATCGCGAAGGCCCGGCCGATGACCGCCTTCTCCGAGATCGTGCCCTCTCCCGCCTGCTCCTCGTGCGTGCGCGAGTCCGCCGAGGCCGAGCGGTGGTCACCCATCACCCACAGCCGTCCCTTCGGCACGACCTTCTCGAACTTGTCGCCCGAGGGGAAGTCGTCGGGATACAGGTAGTCCTTCTCCTCGAGGGGAACCCCGTTCACCGTGATGCGCCCCTTGGCGTCGCAGCACTTCACGGTGTCTCCACCGACCGCGATGACCCGCTTGATGGTGTCGTCGCCCTGCCAGCCCTTGAAGACGACCACGTCACCGCGCTCGGTCCCGCCGTGCAGTTTGTTGACGAACACGCGGTCGCCTACGAGCAGGGTGTTCTCCATGGACTCCGACGGGATGCTGAAGGAGC
This sequence comes from Streptosporangium sp. NPDC051023, assembly GCF_040689595.1. Taxonomy (NCBI): domain Bacteria; kingdom Bacillati; phylum Actinomycetota; class Actinomycetes; order Streptosporangiales; family Streptosporangiaceae; genus Streptosporangium; species Streptosporangium sp. NPDC051023. Next base: position 14,118 of record NZ_JBFBCE010000018.1, read on the forward strand.
CGAAGACGAAGAGGTTCAGCAGCAGCGCCACGGCCACGCCGACCATCAGAAGGAACAGCGACTCGACCAGGCTTTTCCTGCCCGACCTCTTCTTTTTCCCACCTTTCGCGCCCTCCCCCGCACCGGACTCGACGTTATCGGGGGACTCGGCTGTGTGCGGGGGGGCAGGCTCGCCCTCGGAGGTGGCGGGCCTGTTCTCGGGTTCCACGGTCATGGGGTACGGCTACCGCCTCGAACGCCGGCGACGGCGCCACCACAGCACGACAGGCACGGCCCCCGCGAAACCGGCCGCGAAGGGGGCTGCCTCCCCCGCCGCGACGGCGGCCTTGAGGGCCGGCTGGTTGAAGGTGCTGGGGATGGGGATGACCTCGGCCCTGGAGAACGGCCACACGATCACGAAGGCCCGGCCGATGACCTTGTCGATCGGGATGGACCCGCCGCCCGGGTCGTCGGTGTGCAGGCGGGAGTCGAGGGAGACGGAGCGGTGGTCGCCCATCACCCACAGGCGGCCCGGCGGGACCTTGGCCTCGAAGGGGTCCCGTGCCGGCACGTCGCCGGGATAGAGGTAGCCCTTCTCATCGAGGGGAACCCCGTTCACCGTGATGCGCCCCTTGGCGTCGCAGCACTTCACCGTGTCGCCAGGCACGCCGATGACCCGTTTGATGTAGTCCTTCTCGCCCGGGACGACGCCGAACGCGGTGCCGACCCAGCGGAAGAACCCGGTGACCGGGTTGGACGGCTCCTCGAACTGCACCTCGCCGTCCCAGGAGTCGACACCGGAGAAGACCACCACGTCGCCACGCTCGATGTCACGGACGCGGTAGACGAGCTTGTTCACCAGGACCCGGTCGTTGACCAGGAGGGTGTTCTCCATCGACTCCGACGGGATGTAGAACGCTTGGATTACGAAGGTCTTGATCACGAGAGCGAGAACCAGCGCGACGACGACCAGGACGGGGAGCTCCTTCCAGAAGGAGCCCTTCTTCTTGTCCTTGCCGTCCTTGGTGGTCTTCTGGGTTTCTTCGGCGACCACGCCCACCTCGTCCTCGACAGGTCGACGCGAGGTTGCGCCGGACTCCCGGTCTTCGCTAGTCATCGTTGACGAGCCTAGATGATGAGAAGTGCCGGTCAGGCGCCCGCCGGGTTACCTGACAGCTATGGGTCCGCCATAAGAGGTCAAACCCTCCTGCATACGACTGGCCCGCACCACCAGCGGCGGAGCGGGCCAGAATGGTACGGCGCGGACGCGTCAGCGGGCCTCGCGCTTCTCCCTGATGCGGGCGGCCTTGCCGCGCAGGTCACGCATGTAGTAGAGCTTGGCGCGGCGGACGTCGCCACGGGTCACCAGGACGATCTTCTCGATGACCGGGCTGTGCACCGGGAAGGTGCGCTCGACGCCGACGCTGTAGCTGACCTTGCGGACGGTGAAGGTCTCACGGGCACCACTGCCCTGGCGGCGCAGGACGAAGCCCTTGAACACCTGGACACGGGACCGGCTGCCCTCGATCACTCGGACGTGAACCTCAAGCGTGTCACCGGGGCGGAACGCCGGGATGTCGGTGCGGAGCGAGGAGTTCTCAAGCTCTCTGATCAGCGTGTTCATGACAGTGGTACCTCATTTAGGCGAGCGCGTGGAGGTCCATCCGGTCGCGACGGGGCGACATCGCGATGGACACACGTGCTGGATTGGATGTGTCTTGGGAGCCGGGCCTGTCTGCCCGACGGCGCGCGCCAACCCGTGGACAGTAAGCGGCAACGCTTCAGTCTGCCATATTTTCACGACCGACCGGAAATCAACGCGTCAGGACGCATGGGATCGCCGGGGTGGAAACGACGCGGGCCCGGCCGCCCGTTTCCGGGAAAGCCCCGGTCAGCCGTTCTCAGATCCGGGCGGGGCGGGGAGGTCGAGCTCCGCCAGGACCCGCAGATCGTGCTTGTCCAGGCTCTCCGGATCGAGTGCGGCCAGCAGCTCGGACCGGTTCTTTGCGGTACGGCGCAGCGCCTCGTCTCGCCGCCACCGGGCGATCTTGCCGTGATGCCCGGAAAGCAGGATCTCCGGGACCTCGTGCCCCCGCCACTCGGGGGGCTTGGTGTAGACCGGGCCCTCGAGGAGGTTCTCCATCGCCCCCGGCGCGAACGAGTCGTCGACGGCGGAGCGGGCGTTGCCGAGCACGCCGGGCAGCAGCCGGCCGACGGCCTCGACCATCACCAGCACCGCGACCTCACCGCCCGCCAGCACGTAGTCGCCGATGCTGACCTCGTCGACCCGCATCCGCGAGCCGTACTCGGCCATGACACGGGAGTCGATGCCCTCGTAGCGGGCGGGCGTGAACAGCAGCCACGGCTCAGCGGCGTACTCCATCGCGAGCCGCTGAGTGAAGGGCACCCCGCTCGGGGTCGGCACGATGATCCTGGGGCGCGTGCTCTGATCGGCCGCCAGGACCGCGTCGATGGCCTCGCCCCACGGGTCGGGCTTCATGACCATGCCGGGGCCGCCGCCGTAGGGAGTGTCGTCCACGGTGCGGTGCACGTCGTGGGCCCAGTCGCGGAGCTGGTGGAGATGGACGTCCAGGATGCCGCGCTCACGGGCCTTGCCGATGAGGGAGACGTCGAGCGGGGCGAAGTATTCGGGGAAGATTGAGATGACGTCGACGCGCATGTCAGACGGCCGCGTCCGGGTCCAGCAGGCCCGCGGGCCCGTCCACGACGAGGATGCCCTTGTCCAGGTCGATCACGGGGACGAGCGCCTTGACGAACGGCACGTAGACCTCGGCGCCACGGCCCCGCCGTACAACGAGCAGGTCCTGACCGTGGTGAAGCACGTCGGAGACCTCGCCGACTCGCTCCCCCTCCGGGGTGACCACGGCCAGGCCAATGAGCTGGTGGTCATAGAACTCGTCGGGGTCCTCCGACGGCGGAACGTCCGCCGAGTCGATGACGAGCATGGTACCCCTGAGATCCTCGGCACCGTTGCGGTCGTCCACGCCCTCGAACCTGACGAGCAGGATCCCCGAGTGCCAGCGCCGGGACTGGACGACGAGCGGGCCTGCGGACGCGGGGTCGGTGGCGATGACCGCGCCGGGGGCGAACCGCCGGTCCGGGTCGTCGGTGCGCACCTCGACGGACACGTCTCCGCGAAGCCCGTGGGGACGGCCGATCCGGCCTACGACAAGCTGCACGCCCGCCTCCCAAGATAGTCGTGATGTGGGAAAGCGAACGGGTCACCCACGCTGGGTGGGTGACCCGTCACTCGATGGATCTCGTGTCGGCCAAGGCCCTGTCCCCCAGATCTTCCGCCTGGGGCAGGACCTAGCGGGCCTCGTTCAGGTCGAGCAGGTCGACCCGGACGTACTTGCCGTCGCCCAAGGCGTTCACAACGGTGCGGAGCGCCTTGGCCGTACGACCGCCACGGCCGATGACCTTGCCGAGGTCCTCGGGGTGGACCCGTACCTCAAGCACACGTCCGCTGCGAATGCGGCGAGCGTGAACCTGGACCTCGTCGGGGTGTTCGACGATGCCCTTCACCAGGTGCTCGAGGGCCTCCTCGAGCACCTCAGGCCTCGCCTTCCGGCTTCTCCTCCGCGACCGGCTCGGCCTGGGCCTCAGCGGCGGGCTCGTCGGCCTTCACTGCCTTCTTGGCCGACTTCCTCGGCGTGGTGGCGTTGTCCAGGGACAGCGTCTCCTTGGCCGCGGCCTCGTAGGCGGCGTGACGGTCGGCCTTGGGCTCGGCCACCTGGAGCGGGGCCGGAGCGGCCTCGCCCTTGAACTTCTGCCAGTCGCCGGTGAGCTTGAGAAGCTTCAGCACGGGCTCGGTCGGCTGCGCGCCGACGCCCAGCCAGTAAGCCGCCCGCTCGGAGTCGACCTCGATGCGCGAGGGGTTCTCCTTCGGGTGGTACAGGCCGATCTCCTCGATCGCCCGGCCGTCACGCTTGGTGCGGCTGTCGGCGATGACGATGCGGTACTGCGGGTTGCGGATCATGCCGAGCCGCTTGAGCTTGATCTTGACTGCCACTGGTGTGGTCTCTCCTGCATTAGAGCGTGGGTGAGCGGCGTCTCATCGAGTGGGGTACGAGGAGAGGACCGTTCAAGGGACAGGCGCGGCACGCGGGGGTGAGAGGGCACCCACGTGGTCACGGTGTTCCAACATGCCATTGTGCCAGACGTACGGGGGTGCCTGGTCTGCCAAGCCCCATACCGTACGGCAGGCGGAGGGCAAATCTCGGTAATCCGCGTGTGTCCGGCGCGCGGGTGGCCCGCTCCGCTGCGCTAATTGGCCGCCGTGGCAACCACCCTGAGATCCCTGTTGCTGACCGCGACCGCCTCCGTCGCCGTACTGGGCACCGCGCTCACCCTGAGGGCGACGACCGCGACCGGCCAAGGCCTTCCCTCGTGGGAGGTCCTCCTCCCCGCCCGGGACGAGTGCGGGGCTGAGCCCAGCGGGATGCCGCCGTCACTGGGCTCACTGCTGCGGATGCTGTCCGCGCAGGCCGGCTGCGCGCCACCCCCTGGCTGACCGGGCTATCTGGGCCGTACTCCCAGCAGTTCCAGCGTCGCCAGGACGATGAAGCCGACCATGATGGCCAGCCAGATCCAGCGGGCGCGCCCGCTGAACCTGTCGTTGCTCACTTCTGGCCTGGGAGCTTGAACTTCGAGGGGTCGAAGCCCGGCGGAAGCTCAAGACCCGGCGGAAGCTGACCGGCTCCCAGCCTGCCGAGGGCGCCTCCCGCGCTCGGAACGCCGTCGTGGGCGTCGGCCGCGGCGGACGCGCCCTTGCCGAGCGCCGCCTTGCGCGGGTCACCGCTGACCCTGCGGCCCTTCGCGGCCTTCTTCTGCGCGGCCTTGCCTGCCTTGCGCCCGCCCGGCATACCCGGGATGCCCATTCCGCCCGCCATGCGCTTCATCATCTTCTGCGCGTCGAAGAAGCGGACGACCAGGTTGTTGACCTCGGTCACCGTGACACCGGAGCCCTTGGCGATGCGGGCGCGGCGGGAACCGTCGATCATCTTCGGGTTCTGGCGCTCGCCAGGGGTCATCGAGCGGATGATGGCGGCGACGCGGTCCAGGTCGCGGTCGTCGACCTGGTTGAGCTGGTCGCGCATCTGCCCCATGCCGGGCATCATGCCGAGCAGGTTCTTGATGGGGCCCATCTTGCGGACCATCATCATCTGCTCAAGGAAGTCTTCGAGCGTGAAACCCTCACCGGAGGTGAGCTTGCCCGCCATCTTGGCGGCTTCCTGCTCGTCGAAGGTCTTCTGCGCCTGCTCGATCAGGGTGAGGATGTCACCCATGTCGAGGATGCGGGAGGCCATCCGGTCCGGGTGGAAGGCATCGAAGTCCTCGAGCTTCTCACCGGTCGACGCGAACATGATCGGCTTACCGGTGATGTGCCGGACGGAGAGGGCGGCACCACCGCGGGCGTCGCCGTCGAGCTTGGTGAGCACGACGCCGTCGAAGCCGACGCCCTCCATGAAGGCCTGGGCCGTGGAGACGGCGTCCTGGCCGATCATGGCGTCGACCACGAACAGGACCTCGTCCGGGGAGACCGCGTCGCGGATGTCGGCGGCCTGCTTCATCAGCTCTTGGTCGATGCCCAGGCGACCCGCGGTGTCGATGATGACGATGTCGTGCTGCTGGCGCTTGGCGTGGTCGAGCGACTGGCGGGCCACGGCGACGGGGTCGCCGACGCCGTTGCCCGACTCGGGGGCGTAGACCGCGACGCCCGCGCGCTCGGCGACGACCGACAGCTGCTGGACCGCGTTGGGGCGCTGGAGATCGGCGGCAACCAGCAGCGGCGTGTGGTTCTGCTCACGCAGCCAGCGGGCGAGCTTGCCCGCCAGGGTGGTCTTACCTGCACCCTGAAGGCCCGCGAGCATGATGACGGTCGGCGGGTTCTTCGCGTAGCGAAGCCTGCGGGTCTCGCCGCCCAGGATCTCGACCAGCTCGTCATTGACGATCTTGACGACCTGCTGTGCCGGGTTCAGCGCCTGGGAGACCTCGGCGCCCCGAGCACGTTCCTTGACCTGGGCGACGAACGTCCTGACCACCGGCAGCGCGACATCGGCCTCGAGCAGCGCGATGCGGATCTCGCGGCAGGTCGCGTCGATGTCGGCCTCGGACAGCCGACCCTTGGAACGGAGGGAGGAGAAGACCGATGTCAGCCGGTCGGAAAGCGTCTCGAACACGTGATTGGCCAGCCTCTGCGCTATCAGGTCTGCGACTCGACCTCCCAGCCTATCCGCTGGAGGGGACGAATCACGCCTCAGCGGCCACCCGTCCCGCGGATCTCACCCGTGCGGCGGAACGCTGTCTCCCGGTACCCACGGGAGGGGACACAGAGGGAACGCAGACATGGCGAAGGCCCGGGGCGGTGACAGGCGGGAGCCCCGGGACGCCTGGGGGGTGCAGAGCGGAAACGCCGTGTCAGCGGCCCCAGCCGGGGACGGCCATCCGCATGGTGAGCGCGTGCTCGACCAGGGTGATGAGTGTCGCCTTTACCGCGTCGCGGGAACGCGCGTCGGTGCGCGAGATCGGGATGTGCGGCGCCAGCGTGAGCGCCTCTCGCACCTCCTCCTCACCGTGCAGGTAGGTTCCGTCCCAGCCGTTGACCGCGACCACGAAGGGGAGCTTGGCCTCCTCGAAGTAGTCGATCGCCGGGAAGCTGTCGGCCAGCCGCCGGGTGTCGACCAGCACGATGGCGCCGATCGCGCCGCGCACGAGGTCGTCCCACATGAACCAGAACCGGTGCTGGCCCGGCGTTCCGAACAGGTACAGGATCAGGTCCCGGTCCAGCGAGACACGCCCGAAGTCCATCGCGACCGTGGTGGTCGTCTTGTTCGGGGTGAGACCAAGGTCGTCGATGCCGGCGCTGGCGTCGGTCATCACCGCCTCCGTGGTCAGCGGCAGGATCTCGGAGACCGCTCCCACGAACGTGGTCTTACCAACACCGAATCCACCGGCGACGACGATCTTCGTCGATGTCAGGCCGCCGCCGCGGCTAGAGCCTGCGAAGTCCACTGAGCACCCTTTCCAGCAGGTTGAGATCCGGCTTGCCCGCGGCCAGTTGCGGCTGATGCAGCTGGACCAGACCCTCGGCCGCCATGTCCGCCACCAGGATCCGGGTAACGCCGAGCGGGATGCGAAGCATCGCGGAGATCTCAGCGACCGAACGCACTTGCCGGCACAGGCCGCTGATGGCCTGATACTCCGGGGTGCGGGTGGATAGATCGTGATGTACGGACGTCGCCGAGGAGACCAGGGCCTCCATGGCGAGCTGGGTCCGGGGGGCGGTCCGCCCTCCGGTGACGGCGTACGGACGGACCAGGGAGCTCTGCTCCGCGGGTGCCGGTTGCATGAGATGTGAAGGACCACCCTGTTGCCGGTGGGGGTCGTCCATCGACTGATAGGGCGACCCGCCGAGCGGGTCACCCTCACCTGGCCAGCCGCGGCCTGCCACGGCATCCTCCTATGGTCATCGCCATCACCGGGGGTGGGAGGCCTGGAGTTCGGCGCGGACGGCCGGTGTCAGCACCTGGCCCGCTCGTTCGACAAGCAAGGTCATCTGGTAGGCCACCAAACCCATGTCACAGTCGGCGGCGGCCAGTACGGCCAGGCAGGAGCCATCACTGATCGACATGATGAGGAGCAGGCCTCGCTGCATCTCCACCACGGTCTGGGTGACCGCCCCGCCCTCGAAGACCCTTGAGGCGCCCTGGGTCAGGCTGATCAGACCTGCGGCGACCGCCGCGAGCTGGTCCGCCCTGTCCCTGGGGAATCCATCGGAATACGCCAACGGCAGGCCGTCGGCCGAAACAACGACTGTGTGGGCAACGCCTGGGACGTTGTTCACGAAGTCGGTGATCAGCCAGTTGACCCCCCGGGCGGCCTGGCTCATTTCGCGCACGTGTCATCCTCCTTGGCGACCATGATGAGCTCGCTCACCGGTCTTCCTCGTTTCCTTCAACGTCGTGGTCGAAGTCGGGATACGGTTGCCCGTCGCCGACTTCGCCCCTCGCAACCGCGCGGCCCTGCCGTACTCCTTGCTGGAAGCTCGCCAGGCGGTTACGCACCGCTTCAGGGGAGACGGGGGGCCTGAACGCGGGGGTCTGGGGGGCCGCCGCCAGGTCAGGCGCGGCCGTACCGGGCACCAGGTTCGCCTTGGGCACCCGCTTGGGCAGCCCTGAACCGGTGATTCCGCCGAGTGTGGGCTCGCTCGCCGCTCGCGCCGCCTGCCAGCCCGCGTCCGCCGGTGAGGACCAGACGTCGGAGACCGGGGTGACGGAAGGCGTGTCACTGCGCTTCGCCTCCTCCGCCTGGTTCTGGGCGGAGGCGCCAGGTTCGACCTTCCTGAACCAGTCGGACTCAACCGCGGCGAAGATCGGCAGGAACTCCTCCTTCGCCTCCTCCATGAGCGAGGGCTCGGGGACGACGGGCAGCGGGCCCGTGTTGTCCACGGCGTCGAACGCACGACTGTCGAAGGGGCCGTTCCCCATCGGAGGCGGCCACACGCCGTCGCCGTCGCGGGCGGGCGTGCTCGACCAGACCCCGGAGTCGCCGTGCACGGGGGCGTCCGGCCACACGCTTGTGCCCGTCTGGGAGCTGTTCGGCCAGCCTCCCGAGTCGCCGCCACGCACCGGCACGCTGGGCCAGACCCCCGTGTCGGAGGAGACGTTCGACCAGCTCGGGCTTCCGCCCTGCTGCGGCACATGGCCCGGCCACCCGTTGTCGAACTGCGACTGACCGAAGGGATCGGCCGGGGAGCGGCCGAAGGGGTCGGCCGGCAACTGGCTGAAGGGGTCGGCCGGGGCGGGAGCCTGCGGCGCCTCGAAGGAGGCGAGCTGCTGCCTCACGTCAAAGTGGTTGAAGGCCTGCTGCGCGGCTTCGAAGGAGGCGAACGCGGCCTGTGCGGGATCGAGCGCGGTCGGGCTGGCGAGCATGGCCGCCCGGTCCGCCGCCGCCCGGTCCGCGGGCCCCATGGTCGCGGCCCAGTCGCCGCCGCCCTGGGTGACCGGTGCCTGGCGGGAGTCGGCGGGGGAGAGCAGATTCTCCGGGAGCAGGACCATGGCGGTGAGGCCGCCGCTGTCCTGCTGCCTGAGCTGCACGCGGATGCCGTGCCGCAGGGCGAGGCGGCCGACCACGAACAGGCCCATCCTGCGGGAGACCGACACGTCGACCACCGGCGGGTTGGCCAGGCGCCAGTTCGCCTGGGTGAGCTCGTCGGCGGTCATGCCGATGCCGACGTCGGTGACCGCGACCATCACGCCGCCGCCGTCGATGCGGTTGCTGGACACGACGACCTTGGTCTCCTTGGGGGAGAAGGAGATCGCGTTCTCCACCAGCTCGGCGACGAGGTGCACGACGTCGTTGACGGAGGTGCCGACGACGGAGACGCCTGCGGCGAGCTGCAGGTTGACCCGCTCGTAGTTCTCGACCTCCGACAGCGAGGCACGGACCACGTCGATGAGCTGGATCGGCTGGCTCCACCTGCGCGCGGGCTCCTGGCCAGCGAGGACCAGGAGGTTCTCGCTGTTGCGGCGCATGCGGGTCGCGAGGTGGTCGAGCCGGAACAGGTTGCCGAGACGGTGCTCGTCCTGCTCACCCTGCTCCAGGCTCTCGATCAGGGAGAGCTGGCGTTCGACCAGGGTCTGGCTTCGCCGGGAGAGGTTGACGAACATCGCGTTGACGTTGCTCCGCAGCCTGGCCTCGTCACCGGCCAGCCGGATGGCCTCGCGGTGGACCTCGTCGAAGGCGCGCGCGACTTCACCGATCTCGTCGTCCGAGTTGACACCGATGGTCGGGACGTCGACCGTGTCGGACTCCCCGCTCTCCCGCAGGGCCTGGACGGTCTCCGGCAGGCGTTCCCCGGCGATGGACAGCGCCTCGGTGCGGAGCCTGCGCAGCGGTCTGACCAGCGAGCGCGCCATGATCGTGGTGATGACGAGGACGAGGAGGAGCAGCAGTCCGCTCGCCACCGCGGCGACCATCGCACCGCGCTGCTCGGCTTCCTGGAGCGTACGGCTCTGCGTGATGACCTCGTCGGCGATGGTCTTCTCGACTGTGCGCATCTTGTCGATGATCACGGTGGAGGCGTCGAACCACTGGGTCTGGTCGCCCGCGCCGGTGTTCGCGACGTTGACGCCGACGAGCGGGGCGTTCGCGGTGGCCAGGACGAGCGACCTCAGGCGGATGAACTCCGCACGGTCGATCTTCTGGCCGCTGACGGTGTCACCGTAGAACTGGCGCTGCTCGAGCGACGCCTCACCTCTGAAGGAGGCCAGCTCGCTGTCGCGCTGCGCGCGGGCGACGATGAAGTCGTCCAGGCCCTCGGTGGTGAACTGCCTGCTGGCCAGCGCGACGGCGAGTTCCGCCCGCTCCCTGGACGCCTGCTCCTTGGCTCTGCTCAGGGCGGCGAAGGCGGCCGCGCTGCTGCTGAGACTCTGGTCCGCGTCGACCTGGACGATCTTCTCGTGCAGTGCCATGAGGTCGCTGATCGTCTGTGAGTACGTCTGGATGACGGGCTGCGCGGGCAGCGCGCTGCCGACGACGGCCTCGCGCACGGTGACGAGCTCGTCGATGCGAGTGCTCATCTGCGCGATGTCCTCCTGCTCGCGGGGGGCGAAGTTGCCCGCCACGGCGGTACGGATCCGCTCGCGAATGTCCGCGGTGAGCCTGTCGACGACGCCGTACTGGTCGTCCAGCTTGGCGCGGGCGCCACGGGGACGTCCCTGCGCCACGAACCTGGCGCCGAGGTCGCGCTCGAGCTGCAGGCCGTGCACCAGCCCGCTCAGTCCGGCCGACAGCTCCGCGGTCACCCGTACCTGTTCGTACTGGGCGGCGTTGTTGACAGAGGCGACCACGCGGAACCCGCCGAGGACGATCGCCGCGGTCGTGGGGATGACGATGAGCGCGATCAGCCGCGACCGCACGCGCCAGTTCCTGAACGCGAACCTGCTGCCGTTCTTCCTGGTCTTTTCACGCTCCGCGGCCCGGACGGCGCTGCCTTCCTGCGCCTCCGTTTCGCCGAAGACCTGGGCAGCAACCAGCCCGGATTCGCGTTCACTGGGGATTGACGCTGTCCTCACTGGCCTCCGCTACCTCTCCTCGGTTTGTCTGATTGGAGGGGATCCTGTCATGCATCTGATCTTCACGTGACGCGGATGCATCCTTGGGGCGAGGGTTATTGGAGCATAGCCGGAAGAGTTCGGCCAATAGCCCATAAGTCGCAACTTATGGGCAATTCGGACTAGGCACCCACAACCGGGCAGCCCCTACGGTGCCCACCGAGCAGATTTATACGGCCATATCCGGTGCGGCGACGCGACTTTTTCGACTTGTCACCAGTCCTTCACCAGACAAGTCTGGAACGCTCTAATTCACAAGACCCGGCCCTAAATTCACAGAACAAAAGTCCTTATTTGTCCGATTTACCCTTATTGGCCAATACTTATGATTAAGCTGGCCCCCTCCGCTACGCTGCTTCACGGCCGGGAGCCCCTTCATCCTGCGCTTCCTGAGCCCCTCTCCATGTCACACAAAGGCTTCCGGCGGACTGGGCCGGACGGTCGACCCCCCTGCCGGACGGTCAAACGCCCCTAAGGAGACCCCATGCGCCTCGGACTCACGACCCGGATATTCCCCGCAGGGCCGGTCGGGTGACCGGGCGGGCCCTGGCCGGCAACAAGGTGCTCTGCGGCGCCCTCGGGATCGCGGGGCTACTCCTCGTCATGGAGGCGGCCGGCAGGGCCGGACTCGTCGACCCGGCCGTCCTCCCGCTGACCTCGACGATCCTGACCCGGGTCGCCGAGCTCGCCGTCGACGGGGAGTTCCTCGCCAACGTGGGAGCCACCATGACCGCCTGGGGGCTCGGCCTTCTCCTCACGGTCGCCGTCACAGTCCCGCTCGGCCTGCTGCTCGGCAGCCTGCCGAAGCTGGAGACGGCGGTGCGGCCGCTGATCGAGTTCCTCCGCCCGATCCCCTCGGTCGCCCTCATCCCGCTGGCGATCCTTATCTTCCCCGACCGGCTCGACCTCAAGATCGCTGTGATCTTCTACGCCTCGTGCTGGCCGGTCCTGATCAACACCATGTACGGCCTGCAGGATGTCGACCCGGTGGCGAAGGAGACCCTGCGCAGCTTCGGCTTCGGGCCGCTCGCCGTACTGTGGCGAGTCTCACTGCCCAGCACCGCGCCCTTCATCGCCACCGGAGTACGGCTGGCGGGCGGCATCGCCCTCATCCTGGCGATCAGCGCGGAGCTCCTCGCGGGCGGCTCTGACGGCATCGGCGCCTACGTCATCAAAGCCGGCAGCAGCCCGGACGGCCTGGAGTTCATCATCGCCGCGACCATGTGGGCCGGGATCCTCGGCGTCGTGACCAACAGCCTGTTCATCGGGACCGAGCGGCGGCTGTTCCGCTGGCACGCCGCCCGCGCGGGGGTGACCAGGTGAAACGTCCCGGCTCCCACGCCGCCCCGCGCGCCGCCTCCCCCTCGGGCTCCCGCGTCTTCCTCCGTGCCGTCTTGCGTCTGTGGCTGGTCCCCGTCGCGCTGGTGCTGTGGGAGGCGGGCACCCGGGCCGCGGCCAACCCCTATTTCCCGCCGCCGACCACGATCGTGGTCAGGATGCGGGACATGTGGCTCACCGGCCCCGCGAGCCGCCTCTGGCTGAGCGACTCCGCGCTGGAGAACTTCCCGCCCAGCCTGGGCAGGCTGTTCGCGGGCTGGGCCATCGCCGGCGTCATCGGAATCCTGCTCGGCGTGATGCTCGGCCGCTCGGTGGTCCTGGCTCGCTTCGTCGACCCGCTCGTCCACTTCGGGCGGGCGATCCCACCACCGATGCTCCTGCCGCTCCTCATCGCGCTGATGAGCATCGGCACGCAGATGCAGCTGACCACCATCGTGTTCGGCGTCGTCTGGCCCGTGCTGCTCAACACCGTCGACGGCGCCCGCTATGTCGACCGCCAGCACGTGGAGACCGCCCGGGTCTTCGGGTTCTCACGGGGACAGCGACTGTGGCGGGTCATCCTGCCCTCCTCCATGCCGAAGATCTTCGCGGGCCTGCGGCTCAGCCTGTCCCTGGCCCTGATCCTCATGGTCATCTCCGAGCTGGTGGGCAGCACGAACGGGATCGGTTTCCAGCTCCGCGCCGCGGAACGCGCCTTCGACCCGCCCGGCCTGTGGGGTGCCCTGGTGGTGCTCGGCCTTCTCGGATACGCGCTGAACCTGGCGTTCTTCACGGTCGAGCGGCGGGTGCTGTCCTGGCACCGCGCCGCGAAGCAGACAACCTGAGGACCTGTTGTGCTTGAGATCTCCAACCTGACCCACACCTACGGCAGCGGGCCTTCGGCCCACAACGCGCTCGGCGGCATCGACCTGCGCGTCGCCGAGGGCGAACTGGTGTGCATCGTCGGCCCTTCGGGGTGCGGCAAGTCCACCCTGCTGCGCTCCATCGCCGGGCTGCTGCGCCCGACCGGCGGCCAGGTCGTGCTCAACGGCACCCCCGTGGCCCAGACACCGGACGACCTCGCCGTGGTCTTCCAGGACTACAGCCGTTCTCTGTTCCCCTGGATGTCGGTCGCCGACAACATCTCGCTGCCGCTGCGGCGCAAGGGACAGGGTAAAAAGGAGCGCGTGCGCTCCGCCATGGAGGCGCTCGAACAGGTCGGCCTGGCCGACGCCGCGGGCAAGTATCCCTGGGAGCTGTCCGGCGGCATGCAGCAGCGCGTGTCCATCGCGCGGGCCCTGGCCTACCGTCCCTCCCTGATGCTGATGGACGAGCCCTTCGGCTCCGTCGACGCCCAGACCCGCGAGGACCTGGAGGACCTGACGCTTCGGGTCCGCGGCCACCACAACATGACCATCCTGCTCATCACCCACGACATCGACGAGAGCGTGTACGTCGGCGACCGCGTCGTGGTGCTGTCCAAGGCTCCGGCCAGGGTCGTCGAAGACCTGCGGGTCGACCTTCCCGGCCCCCGCGATCAGATCAGCACCCGGGAACACCCCGACTTCGTGCGCCTGCGCGCCGAGGTCGGCCGTCTGGTGCGCGGCATGCGGACCTCGCAGGCCTCCGCCTCCTGACCCGGCCCCCAGCACCTCCCACCCCCGCCACCCGAGCCACCCCCGCCACCTGAGTCTCCCGGCCTCGCCGTACCAGGCCGTTCAGGGGAACCGGGGCGGGCGGCGGGGGCCGCCTTGAACACCGATTCAGACCGGCACATGACAGGAACGGGACGGGCACGGCGGGCCGGCAGGCCGCTGACATGCGGTCATTGCCGCGGCGGACGCCACGCAGGACAGCTCCCCTGAAGCCTCCTGTAAAAACTTTTCGAGACCCCGGTAAAACCACCACGGCGTTCATTGCTCAATTAGAGCGTTCCATATTGTTTTCACATGGAAGCAAATGAATGCGACCGCGGACGCCGGATACCCCGCACTGCATTCCGGTGGCCCGAAACAGACGGAATGTTCGATCTTGGATCGCCATCCCGACACACACAGAGGGCCGGAAAGCTGCACCACGCCCCCAGGAACACCACAATTCCGTCAAGTAAGTACTTGAGTAACCCGATAAATCTACTCTGATGTCATCAAAACGCAGCATACAAGGACATTAATTATGGACTGCCACTAAACCCGACATTAAGGGTTGCTGCTGGATTTGAGAGCATCTACGATCGCTCCTTGATCTCTTCCCCCCGATTCCGGGGCGTGCAAGCCATGCCGCATTCCCTCACCTCTTCGAGGAGCCACATATGAGGTTCCGTCCATTAGTACGAGCCTGCCTCGTCATCGCCGCGTTCTCTGTTCTCGCCACCGCGTGCAGTAGTGGAAACGCCGAGACCAAGGTCGCAGCGAACGGTCTGGAAAAGACCGACCTCACCATCGGCATGCTGCCGCTGCCCGAGGTCGCACCGGTGCAGATCGCCATCAACCGGGGCTTCTTCAAGGCAGAGGGCCTGAACGTCAAGCACACTCTCATCGAAGGCGGCGCGGCCGCCCTCCCCACACTGCTGAGCGGCGGCTTCGACGTGCTGCACAGCAACTACGTCTCCGCCATCACCGCCACCTCGCAGAACGTCGCCGACCTGAAGGTGATCGCCGAGGCGACCGTGGCGACCCCCGGCAGCTTCGTCCTGATGACGGCGCCAAACTCGCACGTCACCAAGGTCGAGGACCTGAAGGGCAAGAAGATCGGCGTCAACACGTTGAACAACGTGGCGACGCTGACCAGCAGCGTGACCTTGAAGGTACACGGCCTGGACATCAACCGCGACAAGATTAGCTTCGTCGAGGTGCCCTTCCCCAACATGTGGCAGGCCCTCAAGAGCGGGCAGGTGCAGGCCGCCTTCCTGCCTGAGCCCTTCGTCAGCGTGGCCGCCGCCGACGGCGGCGTGAAGCTCGCCGACCTCATGACCGGCCCGACCGACAGCTTCCCGATCGCGGGCTACTTCGTCACCTCCGACTTCGCGAGCAAGAACCCGAAGACGGTCGCGGCCTTCCAGCGGGCCCTGCTGAAGGCGCAGTCGGTCGCCGCGAGCGACCGCAAGGCGGTCGCCGAGGTCCTCCCCCAGTACACCAAGATCAAGCCAGAGACCGCGGAGATCATGCAACTCCCCGGCTTCCCCATCACGACGAACGCCGTACGGCTGCAGCGGGTCTCCGACCTCATGCTCGAGTACGGCTACCTGAAGAAGCCGTTCGAGGCCAACTCCCTGTTGCTGGGAGACCAGAAATGATCGAGGCGTACCAGGCGGTCGGCCTGGTCCCCACCATGCGCGGCGTCCGCAACCGGGACGAGATCCAGACCAACCTGGAGCACATCGAACACCTGGTCAAGGCCGCTTCCTGGCTGTCCAGCCTCGACCTTCCCGTCCGCCTGATCGCGATCCCCGAGGGCGCTCTCCAGGGGTTCAACGACGAGGTCCTCGACATCGACCATGAGGACTTCGCCAGGGAGTGCGCGATCCATGTGCCCGGCCCGGAGACCGACCGGCTCGGCGCACTGGCGCGGCAGTGGGACACCTACATCATCGCCCAGGCCAAGGCCCTGCATCCGGAGTTCCCCGGCCGCTTCTTCAACGTCGGCCTGGTCATCGACCCGGAAGGGGAGATCGTCCTCACGCACTACAAGACGGTCCCGCTGCTGCCCGTCGAGCACTCGGTGACCCCGCACGACGTCTGGGACCGCTGGATCGAGCTGTACGGCCAGACCCTCGACGCCTTCTACCCCGTCGCGGACACCGCGATCGGCAGGATCGGCATCCTCATGGCCAACGAGGCGTCGTATCCCGAGAACGCCCGCGGGCTCGCCATGAACGGTGCCGAGATCATCTACCGGGGCCCCTACCCGCACCCGCACGTCGGCAACGGGCTCTACGCGATCCAGAACCAGGCCAGGGCGCTGGACAACAACTGCTACCTGATCGCGTGCAACGTGGGGACCTACTACCTGTCCGCCGAGTCGGACATCCCGATCGACACCTTCGGCGGCCACTCGATGGTCGTGGACTACAAGGGCCAGATCGTCGGGCGCCACGACTACGGCGGCGCCTCGTCGTGGGTGTCCGGCACCATCGACATCGAGGCGCTGCGCAGGTTCCGCGCCAACGCGCAGTGGGACAACTGGATCAAGGATCTCAAGACCGAGCAGTACCAGCTCATCTACGACAAGCCGATCTACCCGAAGAACCTCTACCTCGACCGCAAGCCGTACAACCACGCGGAGTTTCGCACCGAGGTCATCGACAAGCAGATCGAGCTGATGCACGAACGCGACATCTGGGTGCGCCCCGAGAAGTAGCGCCGGTGTGACCGGGCCGGCTCGCCGGTGAAGCCGGCCCGGTGCGGGCCCCGCGGGAACTGCGGGGCCCGCACCGGGAGACGAGGATCAGACGCGAAGCGTGAGAACGTGCTCGACCAGGGTGATCAGGGTCGACTTCACGGCGTCACGCGAACGAGCGTCGGTCCGGACGACGGGGATGTGCGGGGAGATCGTCAGAGCCTCCCGCACCTCCTCCTCACCGTGGATGTGCGTGCCGCCGAAGCCGTTGAGGGCGACGACGAACGGCAGTCCCGCCTCCTCGAAGTAGTCGATCGCCGGGAAGCTGTCAGCCAGCCGCCGGGTGTCGACCAGCACGATCGCACCGATCGCGCCCTTCACGAGGTCGTCCCACATGAACCAGAACCGGTGCTGACCCGGCGTACCGAACAGGTACAGGATCAGGTCCCGGTCCAGCGAAACCCGGCCGAAGTCCATGGCCACCGTGGTGGTCCGCTTGGTCGGGATGTGCGAGAGATCGTCGACCTCCGCGCTGGCCTCCGTCATCACCGCTTCCGTGGTCAGCGGCATGATCTCGGAGACCGCGCCGACGAAGGTCGTCTTGCCGACACCGAATCCTCCGGCGACAACGATCTTCGTTGACGTCATTCCGGCGTCAGAGCCTGCGAAGCCCACTGAGCACCCTTTCAAGCAAGTTGAGATCCGGCTTTCCGGCATCCAGCGACGGCTGGTGGATCTGCACCAGGCCCTCGGCCGCCATATCCGCGATCAGTACCCGGGTCACGCCCAGTGGCATACGCAGCAGAGCGGAGAGCTCCGCCACCGAGCGCACCTGCTGGGACAACGAAATGATCGCCTGGTACTCCGTGGAGAGCGTGGAGGTGTCCACGCTCACGAACGTCGCCGAGGAGACCAGCGCCTCGAGCGCGAGCTGCATCCGCGGGGCTGTTCTGCCTCCGGTCACAGCGTACGGACGAATCAGACGATTACGCCCGCTCTTGGCCTGAGGCGTACCAGGGGGCTCCTCCCCTGGGCCACGCCAACCTGGTGCGTCCATATATCACCTCCCTATCGCTGAGCCGACTGCAACTCGGCGCGGAGCGCAGGCGTGAGCGCCTGTCCCGCACGCTCAGCCAGCATGGTCATCTGGTAGGCCACCAGGCCCATGTCACAGTCCGGCGAGGCCAGTACGGCCAGCGCGGAACCATCGCTGATCGACATCGTCAGCAGGAGACCCCGCTGCATCTCGATCACGGTCTGGGCGACCGGACCGCCCTCGAAGACCCGGGAGGCTCCCTGGGTCAGGCTGATCAGACCGGCCGTGATCGCGGCGAGCTGGTCGGCGCGGTCCCTCGGGAAGCCCTGCGAGTAGGCCAGCGGAAGACCGTCCGCGGAGACGATCACCGCGTGCGCCACACCGGGCATCTCCTTGACGAACTCGGTGATCAGCCAATTGAAGCCGCGGGCGGCCTGACTGAGTTGGTGGTTCACTGGTTCTCTCCCTCAGCGGCGTTCAACCGCTCGATCATCTCGGCGCGGCCCTGCCGTATGCCTTGCTGGAAACTGGACAGACGACTGCGCACCCGCTCCGCCGAGATCGGAGGCAGCGGGGCTGCCGGAGCGGCCGGCGCCGAAGCGGCCGTTCCGGGGACGAGGTTGGCCTTCGGCACCCGCTTCGGCAGTCCCGCCCCGGTCACGCCACCCTCGACGGGCTTCTTGGCGACCTCGGCCGCGGTCCACCCCTGGTCGGACGGGGTGCTCCACGGCTGCCTCTCAAGCGGACCCTGGCGCCCGGGGCGCCGGATGGGCAGCACGGGCGGATCCTCGGCAAGCGGCTGCTCCAGCATTCCGGGCCCGGGCTCGGGCTCGGCTTCCTCCGGCACGGGGACGACCTCGGGGTCGGCCACGAGCTCGGCGGAGGCGCTGTTGCGGAACCAATCGGATCCTACCGCCGCGAAGATCGGCAGGAACTCCTCAGGCTCGGGTTCGGTCGGTGAGACCTCGACCGCGGGCAGGGCCTGGGTGTGGTCCGGGACCTCGCGCCGCGGCGGCGTCCACGGGTCGACCGGCGGCATCTCCGGCCACGCGGGCGGGACCGGCGGCTGCCCGGCGGGTTTGCGCGGTCCCCCCAACGGGAACGACGAATCCGCGGGGAAGGACGGCTGGGCGGCGGGGAAGGACGGTTCCGCGGGGAAGGACGGCTGAGCGGGGAAGGACGGCTGCGCCGCAGGGAACGACGGCTCGGCCAGGAACGACGACTCGGCGGGGAACGACGGCTGCGCGGTGGGGAACGACGGGTCTCCGACCGGGAACGACGGGTGCGCCATCGGGAATGACGGCGGAGCCGGCGTGAGCGGCGACGACCACAGATCCTCGACCGCGGAGGCGGAGACCACGGGCGCCGACCACAGGTCCGCGACCGAAGGGGCCGGAGTCTGCGGGACGACCGGGGCTTCCGGGATCGAGGGCACCCCGTTCGAGGCCTCCCGCATAGAGGTGCTTCCGAACGGGTTCGGGTTCGGCATCGAGCTGAACGGGTCGTTGCCCGGCAGGCCGGTGGGGGCGTTCTGGGCCGCCATGGCCAGCTGGGGCATCAGCGGGGACTGGGCGACCACCTGCGCGGGGAGCAGGACGACGGCGCTCAGACCGCCGGTCTCGGGACGGCGGAGCTGGACCCTGATGCCGTGGCGCATGGCCAGCCGGCCGACCACGAACAGGCCCATTCTGCGGGAGACCGACAGGTCGACCGCGGGAGGCTCGGCCAGCCGCCGGTTGACCTCGACCAGTTCCTCGTCGCTCATGCCGATGCCCGCGTCGGTGACCGCCAGGATGATGGCGCCCGTCTCGTTGGCGTTGCTGCTCACCATGATCTTGGTGTCCTGCGGCGAGAAGAAGATGGCGTTCTCGACGAGCTCCGCGATCAGGTGGACGATGTCGTTGACGGCGGAGCCGACGATCATGGTGCCCGACTCGACCCGCAGGCCCACTCGCTCGTAGTTCTCGACCTCCGACAGCGAGGCGCGGACGACGTCGCTCAGCGGGACCGGCTCACTCCACCTGCGGCTCTGCTCCTGGCCCGCGAGGACCAGGAGGTTCTCGGAGTTGCGGCGCATGCGGGTGGCCAGGTGGTCCAGCTTGAAGAGGCTGGCCAGCTGGGAGTCGTCCTGCTCGCCCTGCTCCAGGTCGTCGATGAGGTCGATCTGCCGTTCCACGAGCGACTGGGTACGCCGGGAAAGGTTGATGAACATCGCGTTGACGTTGTTTCGCAGCTTGGCCTCGTCACCGGCCAGCCGGATGGCCTCGCGGTGGATCTCATCGAAGGCCCTGGCGACTTCTCCGATCTCGTCGCGAGAGTCCACGTCGATGGAGGACACCTCGATGCTGGGATCGGCCTCACCGGTCTCCCGCAGCACGCGGACGGTCTCCGGCAGCCTGGTGCCGGCCACCTCAAGTGCCTCGCTGCGCAGCTTGCGCAGCGGCCTGACCAGGGTTCCCGCCACCCAGGCGGTGATGAGCAGGATCATGATCAACAGGACGAGGATCGTGGCACCGGTGATGATGGCGCTCTGTTCCTCCGCGGCCTGCAGTTCCTGGCTGCGAGAGACGACCGAGGCCGCCAGGCTTCGCTCGACGGCGTTCATGCCGTCGACGAGCGCCGAGGAGGCGTCGTACCAGGCGTTCATCCCCATTTCCCGGGGCAGGCCCAGGTTCTCACGCATCCGCGAGATGACCAGAGCCCGCATGGCGTCGGCTTTGGCGATCTTCGGGTCGGTGAGCACGTCGCTCAGGCGCTTGGCGTCGGCGGCCGACGCGGTCGACTGGAAGGTGGCCTGCTCGCTGAGCTGGCTCTTGTAGGCGCCCAGGAAGTCGGCGGGGTCGTCGAAGTCGAAGCGTCCCTCGATCCGGGCGACGAGCAGGATGCCTCGCTGCCTGGCGACCTGTTCCCTGGCCTGGGTGAGCGCGCCGAGCGCGAGGACGTCACCGACCAGGCGCTCGTCCCGGGCGCTACGGCCGAGGTCGTCGTGCAGGGTCATGAAGTCGGCGATCATACGCGAGTACATGCCGAGAGCCGCACGCGGGAGCACGTCGCCCCCGGTGAGGGACTTGCGGAGGCTGAACAGACCGTTCAGCCAGTTACGAACCTGCGAGACCTCGGCGACGATGCGGGGATCCTGGTCGTCGCCCAGGGCGTCGATCGCGGTGAGCACCTTCGTGCGGGTCAGGTCGACCCGGCCCTGTAGGTCCTTGACCCTGGCGAGCCGCGCGGGTCTGCGCCTGTCGGCGATGTACCAGGCCGTGAGGTCACGCTCGTCGGACATCTCGTAGGAGATGTCGGTGAGCTGCTCGATGAGCGAGGCGACCTCGGCGTTCTTGCGATACTCCGTCGCGCTGGTCAGCGAGTTGGTGAGCTGGAGGCCGCTCAGCACCACCGCCGCGGCCGTGGGGAGCAGGATCAGGGCGACCAGACGGGGACGCACGCGCCAGTTCGAGGGCAGGAGTCGGCTGCCCACCGCTGACTCACGGTGGCTGCGGCGGTCTTGTGTCATCACTGGCCTACGTAACCCCTCGCCGGTTTTGGATACGGCGGTAGCAATTTGAGCACATCCTTTATGTCACTTCGAATGGAGTGTGTGCCGACAGATCCCCACAAAAGGGATATATGGCGACAAACCTCATGATGGCCGGAAAGATTCTTTAGCCTCCGGAGGCCGGTGTTTGATCATCAGGTGGCGGGTCACCGAGTACTCCTGAACCGCCTCCTGACTCATGTCCTTACCGAAGCCACTGCCCTTGACTCCGCCGTGCGGAGCCTCCGAGGCGATGGGCAGATGGTCGTTTACCCAGGTCACACCCACGTCGAGGCGATGGGAGACGCGTAACGCCCG
Organism: Streptosporangium sp. NPDC051023; assembly: GCF_040689595.1. Taxonomy (NCBI): domain Bacteria; kingdom Bacillati; phylum Actinomycetota; class Actinomycetes; order Streptosporangiales; family Streptosporangiaceae; genus Streptosporangium; species Streptosporangium sp. NPDC051023. The sequence goes on from NZ_JBFBCE010000018.1 coordinate 35,776, forward strand.
CGCCACGTCCGTGGACCAGATCGAGGAGGCTAGGCCATAGGGGGTGTCGTTGGCCAGCCCTACCGCCTCGTCCTCACCGTCAAACGGTAGGGCCAGAAGGACCGGCCCGAAAAGCTCTCCCTGAACGATCTCACTGTCCTGGGTCGCCTCGGTGATCAGGGTGGGCGGATAGTAGAATCCCGACCCCTCGGCCGGGGAACCGCCACAGAGCACGGAGGCTCCCGCGGCGACCGCCCGCTCGACGAAGCCGTGCACGCGGGCCCGGTGCCCCGCGGAGATCAGCGGGCCGATGTCGGTCGCCGGGTCCCACGGGTCACCCACCCTGATCTTCGCCAGCGTCGCGCGAAGCGCCTCGACGGCCTCGCCGTACACCTCACGGGAGATGTAGACGCGGGTCGCCGCGGTGCAGTCCTGACCGGTGTTGTAGGTCGCGCCCATCGCCACGCCCCTGGCCATCTCGGCCAGGTCGGCGTCGCCGAAGACCAACGCGGGGGCCTTTCCGCCGAGTTCCAGATGGACCCGCTTCAGCGAGCCCGCGGCGCCGCGCATGACGGCGCGGCCCGTCTCGGTCGAGCCGGTGACGCTCACCATGTCCACACCGGGGTCGGTGACCAGGGCCTCGCCCACCTCGGCATCGCCGAGAACGACCTGGAGCAGCCCCTCGGGCGCTCCCGCCGCCGCGAACAGCTCGGCCAGCCTGAGCGTGGTGCCAGGCGTCTGCGGCGCGGGCTTGATGACCACCGCGTTGCCCGCGGCGAGCGCGGGACCGATCTTCCACACGGCCATCACCAGCGGGAAGTTCCAGGGCGCGATCGACCCGACGACGCCGACGGGGCGACGCACCAGCACCGAGGTGTAGCCGGAGCTGAGCACCCCGGCCCCGGTACCCTCGAGCGAGCGGGCCGCCCCGGCGAAAAAGCGCAGGTTGTCGGCCGCGAACGGCAGCTCGCCGTCGCGGAACACCGCGGCGGGCTTGCCCGTCTCCTCGACCTCGAGGCGGGTGAGCTCCTCGGCGTCCGCCTCGACGAGGTCGGCGAAGCGCAGCATCACTCTGGCCCGCTCCGCCGGGGTCGCCTGGCTCCACTCCTCGTAGGCCGCCCGTGCCCGCCGTACGGCGGCGCCCACCTCCCCGACGGGGGTGTCCGGCACCTCCCGCAGGAACTCCCCGCTCGCCGGGTTGATCAACTTGCCCATGAAACTTCTTTCATCGTGGTGCTGGGAGCCCTCAGGCTCCGGCCCGCTCGATCAGGTCAGCGGCCCTGCGTAGACCGTCGCGGCGGCGGATCTCCTCGCCGGCGGCGGCGAGACGTTCACGGAGCCCGGTGTCGCCGAGCAACCTCTCAAGCGCGCCGGTCAACTCCTCGTCGGTGAACGAGTAGGTGGCCAGGCGCACACCGTAGCCGAGCTCTGCGACTCGTTGCGCATTGTCGTATTGATCCCAGAACAGCGGCAACAGGATCATCGGCTTGCCGAAGTGCAGCGCCTCCGTGGTGGTGTTGTTGCCGCCGTGGGTGATGACCAGGTCGACCAGGGGAATGATCTTGGTCTGTGGGAGGAACTCGGCGCCCCACATGTTGTCCGCGAGCTTGATCTCCTCGTGCAACGGGCCCTTGGAGACGATGAAACGATGCCGAGTTGTGCCCAGAACGTCGATCACCCGCTGCATCAGCGAGACGTCCGCCGAGCCGAGCGAGCCGAGCGAGAAGTAGACCAGCGAGCCGTCTCCCACGGCCAGCGACTCGGGCAGCTCGAAGCCTCCGTCGGTCTCACGGACCGAGGAGTCCAGGCGGTGCCAGCCGCCGTCCAGCGGCCTGGCGCCGGTGTAGTCGAGGATCTCGGGGAAGACGTAGAGGTTCAGGTCACCCCGGTGGATGAAGTCCAGGTCGGGCAGCGGCTCGGCGCCCTGGGCGACGACCCACTCGTTGAAGGCGGTCCAGACCTCGCGGTGGGTCCTGTCGTACTCGGCACGGAAGGCGTCCCACTCGGAACGGTCGTCGGCGGGCAGCCCGGAGAAGACCGGGGCCACGTCCTCGCCGCGCACCTCGAGCGGGTTGCAGGAGACGATCCTGACGAACGGCTTGCCCGTGGTGAGCAGCGCCGGAAAGGTGATCACGTTGTCCTCGACGATCACGTCCGGCCGGACACGCTCGATAATCGCCTTCAACTGCGGCTCGCAGTACTTCACACCGTCGACGAGCGCCTCCCAGATCGGCTTGGTCACCGTCTCAAGCTGCTCCACGGTGGACTTACGATATTCCGGCGCGGTATCCCGGATGAAGTCCTTCCAGAACTGTCCCGGGTCCTGCTCCTCTTCGGACGGCGGCGCGAGGTCGACGAGGTCCTCTTCAAATCCGAGATCCGCCAATTTCCCCTTCCATGAGGCCTCAGCTGCGAAAACAACCCGATGGCCACGCTTGCGAAGAATGTCGCCGATACCGATGCAGTTGTTCGTAGGTCCGTAGGCGCTTTCCGGCATGAACAGGATCGTGAGGGACATCACGCCTCCATGTGACTGGGAGTTATGCGGCTTGAAGAATGGTTCAATTCTTGCTCTAGCTAAAACGCCAAAAAACGGTCACTATGGACCCCGGTACAGAGCGGGGTCCTGAACGAGTGGGGGAATATGACGCGCAAGAGGCGGGCGGATCGGCGCCTCGATCTCATCGCTGCCGCACACCGGGCGATCATCCGGCACGGCACCGAGGGAGTGCACCTCAACCACGTCGCCGAGGAGGCCGGTCTGACCTCCGGCGCCGTGCTCTACCACTATCCCCAGCTCAGTGAGCTGCTGGTCGACGCCCACCACGCCGGAATGGAACGCTTCTACGAGCAGCGGCTCAAGCGGATCAGCGGCATGCGCGATCCCATCGAGAAGCTCGTCGTGACCATCCGCTCCGGACTGCCACACGGACCTGACGACCCGGAGGTGCGGCTGCTCAACGAGCTGGGCGGAGCCGCGCCCCGCAACAGGATGTACGCCCTGCTGCTCACCACGCTCTACGACCGCCAGGTCTCCATGTACCAGAGCATCCTGGAGACCGGAGCCGCCCTGGGAACCTTCACGCTGTCCGGCGACTCCCTCACCATCGCGCGCAACCTCGTCGCCCTCGAAGATGCGTACGGCTATCGCATAACGGCCCGCCACCCGGTGATCGGCCCGGATGAGGCGGCGGAGCTGATCCTGGCCTACGCCAGGACCGCCACGAACAACCCGCTCAAGACGTCTCATTGAGGGATCAGCACCCCGTCCTCGGCCGTCCAGGTGAGGGTCACCGAAGCCCCCACCTGGACCTGGGTCGCCCCCTGGGTGGCCACCAGGACCGGAACCGAGCGTCCGGTCACGAGGACCGAGACGTGTGAGACGCCACCGTAGAAGCTGACGTCGACGACCTTTCCCCGCAACGCCCGCACACCGTCCGGCTCGGCCTCCTCTGCGCCTCCGACCGGCCCCGTTTCCTCAACCAGCCCGGCCGCCTCGTCCAACCCGGCCGTCTCAAGCGGCTCGGCCGCCTCGTCCAGCCCGGCCCCTTCAGGCTCTTCCCCCGGCACCACGACCTCACCGTCGACCACAGCCGTGCCATGTGACACTGGACTGTTGTCATCCGGCGCCGCTGTTTGGCCGTCAGCGACCGCCTCAGCGCCCTCAGCGGCCTCCTGCGCCCGCCCCTCGGCCTCGCCGTCCCCAACGCCTTCTTCGCCCGCGATGACCTCATCGTCCGTGACGGTCACGTCGTCCAGTCCGATCCGCTCAGGCCGTACGGCCAGCAGCGCCAATGCCCCCTCGAGTAGGTCGGAAACCCCGGCAAGCACGCCGAGCCCCTCGCAAGAGAGTCCGCCCGCGCGCACCGTGCCCTCGAAGAGGTTGTTCGCCCCGACGAAACCGGCGACGAAGGACGTCGCCGGTCGCTCGTACAGCGCGACCGGCGCGTCCACCTGCTCGACCTTGCCCGCGCTGAAAACGGCGATCCGGTCCGCCAGCGACATGGCCTCCTCCTGGTCGTGGGTGACCACGACGAAGGTGATGCCCACCTCGTGCTGGAGCCGCTTGAGCTCGAGCTGCATCTCGGCGCGGACCTTCTTGTCCAGGGCGGACAGCGGTTCGTCGAGCAGCAGCAGGCGGGGCCGCTTCACGATCGCGCGGGCCAGCGCGACCCGCTGCCGCTGGCCTCCGGACAGCTGCTGCGGCCTGCGTTTCGCCATGGCGGTCAGGCCGACCTTCTCCAGGACGTCGGCGACGCGCTCGCGGATCTCGGACCTGGGCAGTCTCTCCCGCTCCAGGCCGTAGGCGACGTTCTTGGCCACGGTCATGTGCGGGAACAGCGCGTACGACTGGAACATGAGGTTGACCGGGCGGCGGTGCGCGGCCTGCCCGAGCAGGTCGTCGCCGTCGAGGGTGACGGTGCCCGCGTCGGGGGTCTCGAAGCCCGCCAGGATGCGCAGCAGGGTGGTCTTGCCGCAGCCACTCGGACCGAGCAACGCGAAGAACTCGCCCTGCCGGATCTCCAGGGAGACCTCCGACAGCGCCGTGACGTCGCCGAACCGGCGACTGACACCTGTGATCTGCAGCATTAGGACAGCGACTCCGTCAGTCGGGTCATCCGCTGGGCCACGATCACCACCGTGAAGCTCACGGCCAGCAACAGGGTCGCCAGCGCGTTGATCTCCGGGGTGACCCCGAAACGGACCATTGAGTAAATGACGATGGGCAGGGTCGGCGTGGTCGGCGCCGCGGTGAAGAAGGCGATCACGAACTCGTCGATGGAGAGCGTGAACGCCAGCAGCGCGCCCGCCGCGATACCCGGTGCGAGCTGGGGCAGCGTGATGCGCACGAACGTGGTGAACGGTGTCGCACCGAGATCCCTGGACGCCTCCTCCAGCGAGTCGTCCGCGTGGGTGAGCCGGGTGCGGACGACCGCCGTCACGAACGCCATGCCGAACACCGTGTGGGCCAGCAGCACCGAGTGCAGGCCGAGCGTCATCCTGATCGCCGAGTAGAACACCAGCAGGCCGATGGCCAGGACCAGGTCGGGCAGTACGGCGGGCAACACGCCCAGCGCGTCCAGCAGCCGTGACCTGGTGTGCCGGGCGAGCCCGACGGCCAGCAGGGTGCCGAGCACGGTGGCGAGCACCGTGGATCCCGCGGCCACGATCAGCGTGTTGACCAGGCCTTCTCGCACCATGGCGTTCCCGGCGAGCTTGCCGTACCACTTCAGGCTGAAGCCCGTGAAGGAGTAGGGCGACTTGCCGGAGTTGAACGACATGACGACGAGCACGACGATCGGCGTGTAAAGGAACACATAGGTCGCCCAGAACGGGACGTACAGCAGACGCGATCTACGCACGGCGGGCGCTCCATGCCTGCAGGAGCAACAGGACGATCAGCACGGCGAGCAGCGCCAGCGTGAGGGCGGCTCCGAACGGCCAGTCACGCGCCGTGAGGAACTGGTCCCTGATCAGGTTGCCCACCATGATCGAGCGCCCGCCGCCGAGCAGCTCGGGGACGACGAAGTTACCGAAACTCGGGACGAACACGAACATGCATCCGGCCACGACACCCGGCAGGGTCAGTGGCAGCGTCACCGAGAAGAACGTGCGGGCAGGCCTGGCACCGAGGTTGGCCGAGGCCTCCCCAAGCTGCGGGTCGAGCCTCTCGATCGCGGCGTACAGCGGGAGCACCATAAGCGGCAGGTAGGAGTAGACCAGCCCGGTGACGATGGTGCCCTGGTTGTACAGAAACTCGAAGGGGCCGAGGCCGAGCTTACCGAGGGCGCTGTTGACCAGGCCGGGACCGCTCAGCAGGACGATCCAGGCGTAGATGCGGACCAGGAGATTGGTCCAGAAGGGCAGCACGATCGCCACCAGCGCGATCGTCTTCCACTTCCGGGGAAGCCTGGCGATCAGGTACGCCGTCGGGTAACCGGCCAGCAGCGCGATCAACGTGGCGATCGTGGCGAGCTTCAGCGAGCTCAGCACGACGTCGAGATAGACCGGGTCGACGAGGCGGGTGAAGTTCTCCCCGCTCGCCTGATAGATGACTCCGCCGAAACGTCCCCGGTGGAAGAACGAGTAGCTGAGGACCAGCGCCAGCGGGACCAGAAGCAGGACGATCAGGTACGTCAGCCCCGGGCCGAGGAAGACCAGTCGTCCCAGCAGCCGCCCCGCCGGTAGACGCGACCGGCGCGACCGCGGCTTCGCGGGCGCGCCGGAGACGGCGGAGTCCGTCACTGCGCGGCCTTGACCTCGGTGGCGAGTCGGGTGTACTTGGCCGAGTCCTCGCCCAGGTCGATGATGGACTCACCGGCGAGCAGCTCCGAAGGAGACATCTGCAGCGGCGCGTTCTTCTGCTTGAGCTCCGCGGGCACCTTGTCCATGGCGGCCTTGTTCGGAACCTTGTAGAGGATGTTCAGCGCAGCCCAGCCGTGGATCTTCGGGTCCAGGATGAAGTTGATGAACGCGTGCGCGGCTTCCTTGTTCTTGGAGCTCTTCAGCACGACCATGGTGTCGACCCACAGGTCGCTGCCCTCCTTGGGCACCACGAACTTGATGTTCTTCTCCGAGGTGGGGCACCAGCCGTCCCACGCCTCGACCATCACGGCCTCGCCGCTCTTGAGGCGGTCCCCGAAGGTGACGTCGTCATAGCCGAGCAGGTACGGCTTGGCCGCGATCAGCTTCTCCTTGACCTTGGCCAGGTCCTCCTCGCTCTTGGTGTTGACCGACAGGCCGAGCGCCTTGACGGCGGGCAGTGCCAGCCAGCGCTCGGTGGTCATCATGGTGACCTTCTTCCTGGCGTCAACGGGCGGGGCGAGGAGGTCATTCCAGCTCGTCGGCGGCGTCTTCAGCAGGTCGGTGCGGTAGCAGATACCGGTGGTGCCCCAGGTGTAGGGAACCGAGAAGGTGTTGCCCGGGTCGTAGGCGAGCTCCTTGGCCTCGGGGTAGAGGTTGGCCAGGTTGGGGATGAGCTCGGGGTGGATCGGCTCGAGCAGGCCTGCCTCGTTGAGAGCCTGGGCGTACTGGCCGGAGACGAAGGCCACGTCGATGCCGCTGTCGGCGCCGGCGGTCAACTTGCCCATGATGATCTCGTTGGTGTCGTGCGTCGCCACCTTGACCTTGACCTTGAGCTTCTCCTCGACCCTCGCGGCCAGGTCCTCCGGGGTGTAGCCCGGCCAGACGGAGATGGTCAGGTTCTGCTTGGACAGGTTCGCGTTCGGGTTGAGCTGCTCGGCGGAGGCCGAGGGGGCGGCCTCGGGAACAACGGTGCCTGTGGTCCCTCCCCCGCAGGCCGAAACGGCTAGTGCGAGACCAGCCACCAGGGCGACAGCCGGAAGACGACGGGGGTACCGGGCACGGGACACGGCCGCTACTCCTTCAATATTCAGGGCAAGTGGTATAGACCGACCGTTACGGACACGGCAGACCAAAGCAGGAGTGTTGCAGCCAACCGTAACTTGGGCAAGACTTTGCGCGACATCACCCCTGGAAAGTTTGGTCCGCTTCTTGCAATCCAGTTCAATCTGGACTCGGCTGTCCCCCGTGCCACAGATCGGCGACGGGCGCACCGGCGAGCTGGTCGCCGCTCTGAGCAGCGATATCCCCGAGCCGTTCGCGGTCCGCCGCTTCCACCCGCTTCCTGGATCCGCCACCCCCGGCTTTTCAACAGAGGTTCAATTAGAGCCCCCGCCGTGGGCGTTTCAGGCCTCTGAGCGGGGGTTTGGGGTGGACCAGACCAACCGCTCGGTGATCGTCGGCGAGAGCGTGGTCGTCAAGTGGCTCACTCCGCCCGCCCCGCTCCCCCATCCGGCCCCTGACGTGTTCGCCCATCTCACGGAGGTCGGCTTCACCGCGACGGCCACGCCGTACGCGGCCGTCTCCCGCGCAGGCGACGGCGGCGAACTACTGCTCGCCCTGGTCACCGCCTATCTGCCGGACGCCAGGGACGGCTGGCAGTGGTGCGTTGACGAGGCCGCCTCCGGCGGCACGGCCTTCGCCACCGAGCTGGGCGTCCTGGCCGCCGACCTGCACGTGGCGCTGGCCACCCCGTCCTCCGTCTTCCCCGAGCCCGTACGGCACACGCGTGACTCGCGGGAGGCGAAGGACGGGTCCCGGGACGACTGGTCCGCCCGCGCGGAGGATGCGGTGCGCGAGGCGCTCGCCCTGACCGGCGGCAAGGCGGGGCAGTGGCTCTCGACCGTCGCGGACTCCCTTCGCGCCGGGCTCGCCCCGCTGGCCGTCGCGGGCACGACACCGCTCATCCGCATCCACGGCGACCTGCACGTGGGCCAGGTCCTGCGCTGGCGCGATGGTTACGCGGTGATCGACTTCGACGGGAACCCCACGGTCGCGGGTGCCGATCCCTTCCAGCCGGCCGCCCGTGACTTCGCCCAGCTCATCACCAGCCTGGAGCACGTCGGCCAGGTCGCCGTCAGGCGTCGCGGCGCCGATCCGCTCGCGATCGGCGAGTGGGCCGCCGCCGCCAGGGCCGCCCTCGAGACCGCCTACCGGACCCGGCTGGCGGAGCGCGGCCACGCGGCCCTGCTGGACCTCTCGCTGGTCCGCCCGTTCGAGATCGAACAGGAGTGCCGGGAGCTGATCTACGCCGCCCGGCACCTCCCCCGCTGGCGCTACGCCCCGCTGGGCGTCCTGCGTTCCTGGTACCGGTGACCGGCCGACGCCCGCACGAGCGGGAAAGCATCCCCACGAAGGAGAACCGGTGAACCCCGAGCTGTACCTCGCCGATCTGGAGGCCAAGCCCGCCGCGCTGGCCGAGCTGGCGGGTTTCCTGGACGGAGAGAATCCCTTCTGTGGGCTCCCCGCGCACGTCAGGCGGGTGGTCTTCCTAGGAATGGGCAGCTCCCGGTACGCCGCGGGAGCCGCCGCGCTGCGACTGCGGGCCGCGGGCGTCGACGCGGTCGCCGCGTACGCCTCGGCCACGCTCCTGCCCCCGGCGACCCCGGACACCCTGGTCGTCGCGATCTCCGCGACCGGCGGCAGCCGGGAGACCCTCGACGCGGTCGCCCGCTATCGCGGCCGGTCCTTCGTGCTGGCGATGACCAACAGGCCGGGGTCCGCGGTCACCGAGGGCGCCGACCTTGTGGTGCCGATGGTCGCGGGCGAGGAGCGCGGCGGCGTGTCCTGCCGGACCTTCCAGCACACCCTCGGCCTGCTCCTGGCCCTGCGGGACCGTCTCACCAACACGGAGACGGGTGTTCCCGCGCTGCTGCGCCGTACCGCGGAGGCAACCGGTGACCTACTCGAACGCAGGGACCGGTGGCTGGGGCGGGCGGTGGAGTTGCTCGAAGGGCCGCACGGTGTCTACACGGTCGCCCCCGCCGAGCGATTGTCCTCCGCGGAGCAGTCCGCGCTGATGTTCCGCGAGGGGCCCCGCAGGGCGGCCGACGCCTGCGAGACCGGTGACTGGTCCCACGTGGACGTCTACCTCACCAAGACCCTCGACTACCGCGCCCTCATGTTCCCCGGCTCCCGATACGACGACCAGGCCATGGACTGGATCCGGCAGCGCGGCTCGGTCGTCCTGGCCGTCGGCGGCGAGCTTCCGGGCGCCAGGGCCGCCGTCCGTTACCGTCACGACGACGACCCCGATGTCGCCCTGCTCACCGAGACCCTCGTGGCCGAGCTGATCGCCGCACGCTGGTGGCTGGCCCAGACGCAGGTCACAGGCGGTGCAGGCCACTGAGGACGCGTTCAAGGGTGGTGAGGTCAGGACCGCCCGCGCTGCTTCGCGGGTGGTGGACACGGACCAGGCCCTCCGACTCCATGTCGGAGATCAGGACACGGGCCACCCCGAGGGGGACGCCGAGGAGGGCAGAGATCTCGGCGACGGAGCGGACCTGGTGGCAGATCTCGCTGATGGCGCGGTACTCACGGACATAGGACAGGCCGAGCTGGGAGGACGTGGCCGAGGAGACCAGGGCCTCCATGGCGAGCCGGGTGGCGGGCGCCGTCCTCCCTCCGGTGACGGCATACAGTCTGACCAGCGAACTCTCCTCCTCCGGCGGCGGCTCGCCGTAGGGATCTGCGGGGTCGCCGAGATCGCCAAGGTCACTGCGGAGTTCGGCGGGGCCACCGTACGGCTCAGGACGCCCGCTGTGGAACATGGGACGTTCCGTGTGGAGCTCCGTGTGCTCGCCGTACGGCTTGGAACGCTCGCCCTGGAACACAGAACGCTCCGTGTGGAGCTCCGTGTGCTCGCCGTACGGCTTGGAACGCTCGCCATACGGTCTGGACCGCTCGCCGTACGGCTCAGGACGCCCGCCCTGGGACTCCGCGCGCTCGCCGCCGTATCCGTCTTCCCGCTCGTGGCCGCTCCGGCGTTCCCCTCGCACGGCTCAGTTCTCCTGCTTCGGAAGTTCGTTACGAGCTTTGCGGACACCCTCCTGGAAACTCGACATCCGGCTGCGTATCCGCTCGGCCGACCGAGGGGTCTGGGAGAACACCGCCCCGGCCGAGGAGCCCGACAGATCCGGTGGAAGGGTCACCGAACCGGGCACCAGGTTGGCCTTGGGAGTGCGTTTCGGCAGGCCGGAGGACGTCGTGCCACCGAGCGCCGGGTCGCTCGCCGCCCTGGCGGCCTGCCAGCCGCTGTCGGCCGGGGACGACCACGATCCGGGATCGGCGGAGGGCTCACCCGCCTCGGGCTGCCGATCCCGCCGCCCGGGCCCGGCGTACCGACCGGGTCTCTCGGCGAGACCACGCCCGCCGGGCCCTTCGATGGAGCCCGGAGCACCGGTGCGGAACCAGCCGGACTCGACCGAGGCGAAGATCGGCAGGAACTCCTCCGCGTCCAGCGCGGAGGCTCCGACCTCGGGCAACGGCCCGATGGCATCTGCCTCCCTCGAAGCAGGTCCCGTGGCGGGGGGGCGCCCGAGCACGGTCGGTGTGTCCTGCGCGACGGGCGCCGACATGACGGAGGCTCCGGGGAGCGGTACCTCGAACGACGCGGGCGCCATCCCCCAATCCTGTGACGACGCCGAGCCCGGTACGGCGTCCGGCCCCACGGAAAAGGAGGAAACGAACTCGGCGGGGAAGGAGGAGAAGGGGCCGCTGGGGAACGGGGAGGCAGGCTCCGTGGGCGGTGGGAACCCCGTGGACTGCGGAGATCCGATCGCCTTCTGCGCACCGTCCTGGGATGCGACCGAGGTCAGGAGGGCCTCGGGCAACAGGACCATGGCGGTCAGGCCGGGTTCCTGGGGACGGAGCTGGACGCGGACGCCGTGTTTGAGTGCGAGGCGGCCGACCACGAACAGGCCCATGCGACGAGCGGCCGAGGCGTCGGCGGCCTGTGGGTTCGCCAGACGCCAGTTCACCTGGGCGAGTTCGTCGGGCATCAGGCCGATGCCCTGGTCGGTCACCGAGACCATCACACCTCCGCCGTCGATCCGACTGCTGGAGACCACGACCCTGGTCTCCTTCGACGAGAAGGAGAGCGCGTTCTCCAGCAGCTCGGCAAGCAGGTGGACCACGTCGCTCACCGCGGGGCCGATGACGGCGACCTCGGACTGGACCCTGGTCACCACCCGGTCGTAGTTCTCCACCTCGGACAGCGAGGCCCGGACCACGTCCATCAGCTCGACGGGGTTTCTCCAGCGCCGCGCCACCTCCTGACCTGCGAGGACGAGGAGGTTCTCGCTGTTGCGGCGCATCCGGGTCGCGAGGTGGTCAAGCTTGAACAGGTCGGCGAGACGCCGGTCGTCGCGCTCGCCCCGTTCGAGCCGTTCGACCAGGGTGAGCTGACGCTCGACCAGGGTCTGGCTCCGTCGGGAGAGGTTGACGAACATCGCGTTGACCGTGGTGCGCAGTCTCGCCTCGTCACCCGCCAGCCGTACCGCCTCCCGGTGGACCTCGTCGAACGCCCGGGCGACCTCGCCGATCTCGTCGCGGGACAGGACGCCAATCGGGGCGATGTCCGCGACAACCTCTTCGTCGTGTGACTCGCGCACCTGCTGGACGTAGGCGGGCAGCCGGTCTCCCGCGACCAGCAGCGCCTCCCTCCTCAGCCGTCGCAGTGGCTTGACCAGCGAGCGCGCGACCCCGGTGGTGATCGCGAGCACGAGCAGCAGCAGGGCCGCGACCGCTCCGGCAATCAGCAGGGCGCGGTTCTGCTCGGCGTCGCCGAGCTGCTGGCTGCGGGTGACGATGGCCTGGGTGTGCCGCCGCTCAATCTCGCGCATCCGGTCGATCGTGACCGTCACCGCGTCATACCAGTCCTTCGCGTCGTCCTTCTTCGCCAGGTCGAGCCTCCTCAGCGAGGCCCCGGAGTCCGCGCGGAGCAGGACCAGCTCGCGGAGGAATTCGGCCCGGTCCGCAGTCCGGCCGTTGACGGTCTCGTCGAAGAGACGGCGCTCCTCACTTCCGGCATCCGTAGCAAAGTTCCGGCGCTCATTGCGCTCCTCGGAGATCGCGCCAAGGAAGTTCTCCATCTGCTCCTGCTCGAATCGGCCCGCGACCAGGACGACGGAGAGCAGCGCCCGCTGCAGCGAGACGGCCTCCTTCGCCCTGGCGAGCGCCCCGAGGGTCAGGGCCTGGCCGAACAGCAGGTCGTCGTCACTGCCCTTGCCCAGTTCGTCATGCAGGGAGAGCAGGTCGTCGATGACGAGGGAGTAGGCATCGATCGCCGCATCCGGCAGCAGCGAGGGCCCGAGTGCCTGTTCCCGCAGCGGGCCGAGGTCGTTCAGCCGGGCGAGCACGGTCTCGACCTCGTCTCTGGTCCTGCCGCTCACCACGGCCCTGAGCAGGGTGGCGCTGTCGCGGACGTGCGTCGCCGCGGTGTCGACCGCGCCCATCTGTCGCCGTACGGCCTGCGTCTCCCGTTGCGGACGCCCCAGGGCGATGTACCAGGAGGTCCGGTCGCGCTCCTGGGCTAGTTCGTGGGTGAGGGCTCCGATGTGGTCGGAGAGCCGGGCGAGGTCGTTGACCTTATGGTAGTCGGCGGCGGCGCGCAAAGAGGTGAAGACCTGGATCCCGCCGAGCAGCACCGCCGCCGCCGTGGGGACCAGGATGAGCGCGATAAGCCTGGAGCGCACCCGCCAGTTCCGCAGGCGAAAGCCGCTTCCCGCCCCCTGGATCTTATGTGTACTCACCGAACACTGCCTCTCGGTGGACGAATCACTGGCCGAATTTCCCATGGCTTCCGGCAATTCGAGCACATCTCAACCTGTGGGGCCAATCGAACACAGCTTCATAAATGTCTACTTACGGGGCGACAGAGGTGGGACTCCACCCCCTCGTTTCGGTCCCGGAACCATCGTTACGGACATCCTTATATATCCATTACGTTTTTCGGTGCCGTGTGACCGTTTACATCGTTCCACCACAACGAATAAGGACAGTGAGCCGAAAGTCGGGAGATGATCAAAAGGTCACATCATTGAGATTCACGATATTTCCCCCATATCTTGACTCAATACGTCTTAGCCCTACCAAATCCGAGCGTCCAGCTTTGGAGGAGACAGTGGCCCCATCCGGCGGTGCCGCGATCGAGGTGCGCGGGCTGTGGAAGATCTTCGGCCCCCGTGCCGAACGCGTCCTCCGCGGCCCCGACGCGCGGCTCGCCCCTGCCGCGCTCAGGGAACGGACCGGCTGCGTCGCGGCGGTCAGGGATGTCGGCTTCTCGGTACGGCCCGGCGAGGTGTTCGTCGTGATGGGCCTGTCGGGGAGTGGCAAGTCCACCCTGGTCCGCTGCCTGACCCGGCTGGTCGAGCCGACCGCGGGAGAGATCTCGATCGCGGGCCAAGACGTGCGCGCCGCCTCCTCCGCGCAGCTCAGGGACCTGCGACGGCACCGGGTCAGCATGGTCTTCCAGCACTTCGGCCTTCTGCCGCATCGAGGAGTCCTCGACAACGTCGCCTACGGTCTGGAGGTCCAGGGCGTCCCCAGGGCCAGACGGCACAGACGGGCCGGGGAGATCCTCTCCCTCGTCGGCCTGGACGGCTTCGCCGACGCCCGGCCCGACCAGCTCTCCGGCGGCATGCAACAACGGGTCGGCCTGGCCAGGGCGCTGGCCTGCGACCCCGAGGTCCTGCTGTTCGACGAGCCCTTCAGCGCGCTGGACCCGCTGATCCGCAGGGACATGCAGGCCGAGGTCATCCGCCTGCACCGCGAGGTCGGCAAGACCATGGTGTTCATCACCCACGACCTGTCGGAGGCGCTCAAGCTGGGCGAACGCGTCGCGATCATGCGGGCGGGCGCGATCGTCCAGCTCGGCACCGCCGAGGAACTGGTCGGTGCCCCCGTCGACGACTACGTGGCCGAGTTCGTCAGGGACGTGCCGAGGGGCGAGGTGCTCTCCCTGCGCTGGATCTGCCGCAGGCCCCGGGAGGGCGAACGCCTTGACGGTCCCGCCCTCCCCGCGGGGACCGTCATCCGTGACGCGGTGCCCACCGCCATGCGCTCGGCCCAGCCGATCATCGTCGTCGAAGACGGCAGGCCGATAGGCGTGATCGACCGGCTCGACATCCTGGCTGCGATGACCGGCGTCCCGGCGCGGGAACCGAGGGCGGAGAAGAACCACGCATGACCTCGCCGCCCACGCGGCCCGGATCCCCCCGGCCCGTCAAACCCCACCAGCCCCTCGGGTCTCCCACACCTCCCGGATTCCCTCCGCCCTCAGGATCCCTCACCTCCTCAGAAGCCCCCGCACCCCCCGGCCCCCCTTCGCCCTGCGGGTTCCCCACCTCCCCGGAACCCTCTACACCTCCCGAACGTCCCGGATTCCCCTGGTCCTGCGTGTCCTCCCGCTTCTCCAGGTCCTCCGCGTCCCTCTGCTTCTCCGGTGCGCCCGCCACGGTGCGGACCACCCGACCCACGGGCCCGCGCACCGCCCCCTCCACCGCTTCCCGCGCCGTGAGACGGGCGCGGCCCCTGACGGCGTGGCTCACGGGCATGGCGCTGACCGTGGCCGTCTATCTGCTCTTCCGGGGCAGCGCGACCCTCCCCCACAACGACGACGCGGCGCCGTTCCGCCTCATCGGCGACGTGCGCGACTGGATGGACGCCAACCGCAACGAAAGCCCGGTCTTCCTCTTCCTTGTCAACTACGTGCGTCTGCTGGTCGGCGGCCTCTACGACGCCCTTCACCTGACTCTTCTGATCCTGGGCTGGGCCGGGACGATCAGCCTCGCCGGAGCGCTCGGCTGGCTGGCGGGGAGCTGGCGGGGGGCTGTGACCACCCTGGCGGGGTTCGGCGCGTTCGGAGTGCTCGGTGTGTGGCGGGAGAGCGCGGACACGCTCGCGCTCGTGCTCGCGGCGGTCCTGCTCTCCCTGCTCGTCGGGTTGCCGCTGGGTGTATGGGCCGGCCGCTCGGTACGGCTGCGCCGCCTGCTCGCCCCCCTTCTTGACGCGATGCAGATCATGCCGACGTTCGCCTATCTGGCGCCGATGGTGCTGTTCTTCCAGATCGGCCCGGCCTCGGCCACGGTCGCCACGATGGTCTACTCGATCCCCCCGGCGATCAGGATCACCGCGCTGGCCGTCGAGCGGGTCTCCCCCGCGGCGGTCGAGGCCTCGACCGCGCTCGGCGCGACCCGGTGGCAGACGCTGCGCAAGGTCCATCTCCCCATGGCGCGCGCGACGATCGCGCTGGCCGTCGGCCAGACCTTCATGATGGCGCTGTCCATGGTGGTGATCGCCGCACTGATCGCGGCTCCCGGGCTGGGCTCCGACATCGTCGCCGGGCTGTCACGGGCCAACGTCGGCCTCATGCTCCCCGCGGGCATGGCCATCGTGGTCATGGCCGTCGTGCTGGACCGGATGACCGCGGCCGCCGCGACGCGCGAGCCCGCGGCGCGGGACGCCTCCTCCACGAGGCTCGGGATCGCCACCGCCACGACACTCCTGATCTGCGGCCTGGCCGCGGCCAGGTTCCTACCCGCGGAGTTCCCCGAGAACTGGGTGCTCCACTTCGCGGGCCCGGTGAACGAGGTCGTGGACTGGGCGAAGTTCTCCTGGTACGGCGTCACGGAGGCGACCAGGAACATCGCGACGGAGACGGTGCTCAACCCGGTGCAGAACGTGCTGACCACCGCCCCCTGGTGGCTCGTCACCGGGGTGGTGCTCGTGGCCGCGTGGCGAAGCGGCGGCCTCGGCCCCGCCGTCACCGCCGTCTGTTGCCTGCTCACCACGGCCCTGCTGGGGGTGTGGCAGCACACCATGGAGACGCTGACCACCGTGCTGGCCGGGGTGGTGCCCGCGCTGGCCGCCGGGCTCGTGCTCGGCGTCGCCGCAGCCCGCTCCCCCCGGTTCTCCGCGGTGCAGCGCCCGTTGCTCGACGCCGCGCAGACCATGCCACCTTTCGTGTACCTGCTGCCCGCTCTGGCGTTGTTCGGCGCGAGCCGCTTCACCGCGGTCTTCGCCTCCGTGGTCTACGCGGTCCCTCCGGTCGTCCGGCTCGTCGAGGACGGGATCGGCGGTGTCTCCCCTGCCGCCGTCGAGGCCGCGCGGGCCTGCGGCTCGACCGAACGGCAGGTGCTGTGGAAGGTCCGCCTGCCGATGGCCCGCGGGGCGATCCTGCTCGCCGCCAACCAGGGCATCGTCATGACGCTCGCCATGGTCGTGGTCGGTGGCCTGGTCGGCGGGGGCGGCCTGGGCTACGACGTCGTCTCCGGCTTCTCCCGGCGTGCCGACTTCGGCATGGGATTCGCCGCCGGAGTGGCGACGGTACTGGTCGGAATCACGCTCGACCGGATCACCCGGGGCGCCGACGAGCGCCCCTCCCGGAAGGTCCCTCGAAAGTTTCCCGGAAAGAGAAGAAGAGGATCGCATGAGGATCGGACGTAAGGTCCGCCTGCTCACCGGTGTCGTTCTCGCGCTCGCGCTGGCCGCGGGCTGTGGCGGCGCCAGAGTGGAGACCGGCACGAGCCCGGCGCCGCCGTCAACGGACGACACCGTGAAGATCGCCGTTAACCCGTGGGTCGGCTACGAGGCCAGCGCCGCGGTGATCACCTATCTGCTCGAGAAGAAGCTCGGCTACACCGTGGAGAAGAAGGAGCTCGCCGAGCAGGTCTCCTGGGAGGGCTTCGAGAAGGGCGACATCGACATCATCGTCGAGAACTGGGGCCACGAGGACCTGAAGAAGACCTTCATCCAGGAGAAGAAGGTCGCCGTCGAGGCGGGTTCGACCGGCAACAAGGGCGTCATCGGCTGGTACGTCCCCCAGTGGATGGCCGACGAGTACCCCGGCATCACCGACTACCGGAACCTGAACAAGTACGCAGCCCTGTTCAAGACCTCGGAGTCGGGCGACAAGGGACAGCTGCTCTTCGGCGACCCGTCCTACGTCAGCAACGAGGACGCCCTGATCAAGAACCTGAAGCTGAACCTCAAAGTGGTCGTCGCGGGTAGCGAGGCGGCGCTGATCGAGTCCGCGACCCAGGCCCAGAGACAGCGGAAGCCACTGCTGTTCTATTTCTGGAAGCCGCACTGGCTGTTCAACAGGATCGACCTGGCGCGGGTCGGCTTGCCCCCGCACACCGACGGCTGTGACGCCGACCCCAAGAAGGTCGCCTGCGACTACGCCGAGCTGGACCTCGACAAGATCGTGAGCAGGAGGTTCGCCGACACCGGCGGCAAGGCCTACGAGCTGGTCAAGAACTTCTCCTGGACGAACGAGGCGCAGAACGCGGTCGCCGACGACATCACCAACAACGGCATGAGCGCGCAGGACGCCGCCAGGAAGTGGGTCGAGGCCAACGAGTCCGTCTGGTCCGCCTGGATGCCCCATTGACCGGCGACCCCGCCAGGAGACATGAGGACTGTCATGAGACCTCCCCTGAGAAGGCGGCTCGCCGGGATCACCGCGATCGCCGTCCTGTTCGCCCCGCTCTCCGCGTGCGCTGAGCCGCAGCCGAGGCGCCCGACGACTGGCGGAACCGTGCGGATCGCCGTCAACCCGTGGGTCGGCTACGAGGCCAGCGCCGCGGTCCTGGGCCTGCTGCTGGAGAAGGAGCTCGGCTACCAGGTGCAGAAAGTGAAGCTCAACGAAACCCAGTCCTGGGAGGGAATCGAAAAGGGGACGGTCGACGTCATCGTCGAGAACTGGGGCCGCGAGGCGGAGAAGAAGACTTATATCGAGGAGCGGAAAGTCGCGGTCTCTGCCGGGCGGAACGGGAACAAGGGTGTCATCGGCTGGTACGTCCCCCAGTGGATGGTGGAGCGATATCCCGACATCACCGACTGGCAACAGCTCAATAAGTACGCCCCCCTATTTAAAACCAATAAATCAGGTAATTTCGGCCAGCTCCTTGACGGGGATCCCTCATACGTCACCAACGACGAGGCTCTGGTCCGGAATCTCGGCCTCAACTACAAGGTGGTGTACGCCGGAAGCGAGAAAGCGTTGATCAGCGCCGCCAAGCTGGCGACGGAACGGCGTACCCCGCTGCTCATGTATTTCTACGAACCGCAGTGGCTGTTCACCCAGATCAAGATGGTGAAGATCAACCTTCCTCCCTACGCGATCGGCTGCGACGCCGTCCCGGGGAAGGTCGCCTGTGACTACCCGCCCTACCTACTGGACAAGATCGTGAGCAGGAGGTTCGCCGACACCGGCGGCAGGGCCTACGAGCTGGTGCGCAACTTCACCTGGAGCAACGACAACCAGAACGCGGTCGCCAACGACATGACCAACAACGGCATGAGCGCCGAGCAGGCGGCCAGGAAGTGGATCGAGGCGAACAAGATCGTCTGGAAGGACTGGCTACCCGGCTGACACGTGGTCGCGCCCGGCTCGTCTCGCGGGCACGGCCCGTTCCACGCACACGGCGTGTCCCGCACGTCTGAAACGTTCCGCGGGTGTCCGGTAGAGGCGGACGTCCGCGGGACACCGGGGGGTGCCTCGCCGCGCGCGGTGCCCCGAAGGTCAGACGGACATGCCGTAGGCCGCGCGGACGCGCAGGACGTGCTCGACCAGCGTGATGAGCGTGCCCTTGACGGAGTCGCGGGAGCGGGCGTCCGTGCGCACGATGGGAACGTGTGGGGCGAGCGCCAGGGCCTCCCGCACCTCCTCCTCCGAGTGGGCGAAATGCCCGTCCCAGCCGTTGACGCCGACCACGAAGGGGAGGCCGGCCTCCTCGAAGTAGTCGATCGCCGGGAAGCCGTCGGCCAGACGCCTGGTGTCGATCAGAACCACCGCGCCGATGGCGCCGCGCACGAGATCGTCCCACATGAACCAGAACCGATGCTGGCCCGGCGTTCCGAACAGGTACAGGATCAGGTCCCGGTCCAGTGACAGGCGGCCGAAGTCCATCGCGACCGTGGTGGTCGCCTTGTTCGGGGTGAGACCAAGGTCGTCGATGCCGGCACTGGCATCGGTCATCACCGCCTCCGTGGTCAGCGGCAGGATCTCCGACACGGCACCCACGAACGTGGTCTTGCCGACGCCGAACCCGCCAGCGACGACGATCTTCGTCGACGTCAGGCCTCCATGGTTAGAGCCTGCGAAGTCCACTGAGAACCCTTTCGAGCATGTTGAGGTCCGGTTGTCCCTTGTCGAGGCTCGGCTGGTGGAGGCGGACGAGCCCCTCGTCCGCCATGTCCGCCACCAGCACGCGGGCCACGCCGAGTGGGACCCTCAGCAGCGCCGAGATCTCGGCGACCGACCGGAACGCCCTGCACATCCTGATGATGGCCTCCTGCTCAGGGGTGAGCAGGGCCAGCTCCTCGTCCATGATGAACGAGGAGGAGACCAGCGTCTCGATCGCCATGTGATAGCGCGGCTCGGCACGACCGCCGGTGACCGTATAGGGACGGAACAGGGGTTCCTCATCCCCGCTTCCATCACTCCCGAGCACAGCCCTCTCCTGTGAAGAACATCGTCATCGCCCCCGGGAGGCTTGTAGCTCGGCCCTGAGGGCCGGAGTCAGCACCTGGCCCGCACGGTCGACCAACAGCGTCATCTGGTAGGCCACCAACCCCATGTCACACTCGGGAGAGGCCAGTACGGCGAGCACGGAACCGTCGCTGATCGCCATGAGCAGCAGCAGGCCGCGCTCCATCTCCACCACGGTCTGGGTGACGGCCCCGCCCTCGAACACGCGGGACGCCCCGACGGTCAGGCTGAGCAGGCCCGCGGCGACAGCGGAGAGCTGGTCGGCCCGGTCGTCAGGAAAACCCTCCGAGCTGGCGATCCGCAGCCCGTCCGCCGAGACGCACACGGCGTGCGCGACCCCCGGGGTGCCTCGGACGAACTCGGTGATCAGCCAGTCGAACCTGCGCGCCTCATGGCTCAGGGTCGTCACGAGCTCTCCTCCCTGTCCGCCAGGGTCCTGGCGGTGTCCTCGTGTAGTTCGGCACGCCCTCGCCGTACTCCCTGCTGGAAACTCGACAGGCGGCTGCGGACCCGCTCGGGTGAGATGGGTGGCATCGGCATCGGGGTCGAGGGTGCGGCTGCCGCCGTACCCGGCACCAGGTTGGCTTTCGGAGTGCGCTTCGGCAGGCCCGCCGCGGTGATCCCGCCGAGAGTGGGGTCGCTCGCCGCCTGGGCCGCGCGCCATCCCGCGTCGGCCGCGGTCTCCCAGTTGTCCTGCGCCTGCTGCCTGAGCGGCTGCGGGGCGGGCTCGACCGCGCCCTCGAGTTCCCCGGCGCTCTCGGCCTGTGCGACCGCGACGGAGCCGGACTCGTCCGGCGTCTCCAGCGAGAAGGACTCCGCCTGCCCCTCGGAGTCGTCCGCGTCCTGGTCGGCGCCCCTGTGATCACCTCTCGAGTCCGCCCTGCGGAACCAGGCCGACTCGATGGAGGCGAAGATCGGCAGGTACTCCTCCTGCTCGGTCTCGAGAGGGGAGAGCCGTACGGCCGGCATCGACGCGGTCGCCGGGTCGTCGTTCGAGGTGTGCCCCCAGGCAGAGAAGCCGCTCGTGGACTCGGAGGCGGCTGCGGCTGCGGCGCCGTTCGCCCCCGGGACTCGGCGCTTCGGCAGGGGGTACTCGGTGCTCGGCAGCGGAGCGGCGAGCGACCCTGTGGGGACGGGCTGCCCCGGGGAGGGGACCGGGAAGTCGTCGGGGAGCGACGTCAGGCCGAACGCGGGCTGCGACACCGAGGATTGCCCGGAGGAGCCCTGCGAGATCGAGGTCTGCCCGAAGGACGTCTGGCCGAAGGAGGTCCGGCCGAGGGAGGTGTGCCCGAAGGACGTCTGGCCGAACGAGGTCTGCCCGAAGGAGCCCTGCGAGGTGTGCTGGGACTGCGACTCCGTACCCCACGAGGGGGTGTGGCTCGGCTGGTTCGCCTCGACGATGAGCGCGGGCGGGAAGAGGACCATGGCGATGAGGCCGCCCGCCTCCTGGGGGCGGAGCTGGACCCGGACGCCGTGGCGCAGGGCCAGGCGGCCGACCACGAACAGGCCCATCCGCCGGGAGACCGAGACGTCGACGACGGGCGGGTCGGCCAGTCGGCGGTTGGTCTCGATCAGCTCCTCGTTGGTCATGCCGATGCCCGCGTCGCTGACCGCGAGCAGCGCGCCGCCGCCCTCGATCATGCTGCTGGACACCACGACCTGGCTGGCCCTCGGGGAGAACTGGATGGCGTTCTCCACCAGCTCGGCGACCAGGTGGACGATGTCGTTCGCCGCGCTTCCCGCGACCGAGAGCGTGCGGTGCACCTTGACCTGGACCCGCTCGTAGTCCTCGACCTCCGACAGCGAGGCGCGCACGACGTCGACGAGCTTGGCGGGCTGGCTGCGCCTGCGGGAGGGCTCGTGACCGGCGAGGACCAGGAGGTTCTCGGAGTTGCGGCGCATGCGGGTCGCGAGGTGGTCGAGCTTGAACAGGTCGGAGAGGCGTCCGCCGTCCTCCTCGCCCTTCTCCAGGCCGTCGATCAGCGAGATCTGCCGCTCGACCAGGGTCTGGGTGCGGCGGGAGAGGTTGACGAACATCGCGCTGATGTTGGAGCGGAGCTCGGACTCCTCCGCGGCCAGCCGTACGGCCTGCCGGTGGACCTCGTCGAAGGCCTTGGCGACCTCCCCGATCTCGTCCTTGGATTCGACGGAGATCGGCGCGATGTCCGGCGCCTGGGTGTCTCCGGAGACCCGGAGGTTGCGCACGACCTCGGGCAGCTTGAACCCCGCGACGTCCAGCGCCTCGACCCGCAGGCGGCGCAGCGGCAGGACCATTGAGCGGGCGATGAGGACGGTGAGGCCGAGGACCAGGATCAGCAGGAGCAGGATCAACCCCGAGGCGATGATGGCGTTGCGCTGCTCGGTGTCCTCCAGCTCACGGGCCCGGGTGATCACGCCCCCGGCGACCTGGGTCTCGACCTTCTTCATCCGGTCGAGGATCGCGCTGTTGTCGGAGAACCACTGCTTGAGGGCGGCGAAGTCGGAGATCAGGCGGCCCGCCGGCTGCGAGCCGCCGGCCAGCACGATCGCCCTGGCCTTGGTCAGCTCGGCCCGGTAGACCTTCTCGTCCATCAGGGCCTTGACGAGGAGCTGGCGGTAGGCCTGGCTCGCCTCGATGGTGAAGTCGGCCCTGTACTCCTCCATGCGCGACCGGGAGGCGATGAACTTTTCGATCTCCTGCGCGGTGACCAGCGAGGGCGCGTAGTAGCCCGCCAGCAGGCGCGACCGCTGCCTGGAGACCTCCTCCTTGGCTCGGGCCAGCGCGCTGAGCGCGCGGGTGTTGCCGATGATCTCCGGGTCGTCGCTGACCAGCGTGAGCTCCTCGTGGAGCTGGAGCAGCGGGGCGATCATGATGCTGTAGCGCTCTGCCCGGTTCGTCCCGGGGAGCTGGCGTAGTTCGTCCAGGCCCGCGAGCTGATAGCCCACGTCCTTGGCCGCCTCCGCCGCGCGCTGGCCGTAACTGTCGTCGATGCCCTGCAGGTCGAGCAGGGTCCGGCTGACCAGAGCGTCAACGGTTTTCTCCTGCGCCTTGGCCGCTTCCTGGAGCCCCTGGTTCGAGGGCTGGAACGCGGCCCAGGCGACTCGGTCACGTTCCAATCCGAGAGCCTGTGCCAGTTCTCGCAACCCACCGGAGTACTCGGCGGCCGAGGCGGTCCGCTGGTATCCGGCGACGCTGTCGATGGAGGCGACCACGCGCGTCCCGGCGAGCACCACGCCCACCACGGTCGGCACCAGGATCAGGGCGGTGAGGCGCGATCGGACGCGCCAGTTCCGCAAGCCGAACCGGGCGGCGGAGCGCTTGCCGCGGTCATGTGCCGCAGCACTGCCGCCCTCGGTTGTCGCCGTCGTCACCGCTCTCGCTCTACCTCTCACCATCACGACATAGGTGGCCCTCATCAGACCACAAGGTCACGGGACGCAATCGACATAGCCGACAAACCGGACGTAATCGTTACGAAGGTGACGAGAGAACGATTTCCTATGGTTATCGCAAGGAGGCAAGCACTTGGTCCCGCACCAGTGCCCGCTGGGCCTCGTCAGTCAGAGGACGCCCGGCTCTATCGACAACGTAGAAGACATCCACCGCCTCTGCGCCGAGAGTCTCCACACGTGCGGCTCGCACGTCAAGACCACACTCTCCAAATGCTCTACCAATTCGCCACAATAGCCCCGGACGGTCACGTGCGCGTACCTCTATGACCGTTGCCGTATTAGACGCGTCGTCAACGAGAGTGACTCGAGGTGGCGCGACCGGGACCCGGGGCGGACGCAGCGACCTCGCCCTTCTGGCCAGGCGCTGCTCGATGTCGAGACGGCCAGCGAGAACCAGCCGCAAATCCGCCTCAAGCGTCGCCGGATCGGGCGGCGAGCCGTACTCTGGGGTGACCGAGAACTCGATCACGGCGGTCGCCCCGGCGGAGGCGGCCGAGGCCGCGCGGACCACCATCCGATGCGCGGCGAGCACTCCCGCCGCACTCCACAGCAGCCCAGCCCTGTCGGGGGCGACCACGGTGACCGCTCCCCCGTTGACCCGTACGGCGCCGCCACCGTGCCTGGCCAGGGAGGCCTGCGCGGCCGAGAGTGCGGGCGCGGGCGGCGGCGGCGTGCCGGACAGCACCGAGCGCACCCGGCGCACGAGGTCGGCGACCAGGGACGCCTTCCACGAGTTCCACGCGGCGGGTCCCGTGGCGTGACCGTCGGCGACGGCGAGCGCGGCCAGCAGTTCGAGAACCTCGCGCGAACCGACGGCCTCGGCCACCCGGGAGATGGTCACCGGGTCGTCCAGATCGCGGCGGGTCGCCGTCTCCGGCAGCAACAGGTGGTGGCGGACCACGGTCTCCAGGGTTTCCACATCTGGCGTCGACAGCCCAATCCGGGCACCGATATCCCGGGCGACCACCGCGCCGGTCGTCGAGTGGTCGCCCGGCCAGCCCTTGCCGATGTCGTGCAGCAGCGCGGAGATGAGGAGCAGATCGGGACGGGACACCTCGCGGGTGAACGAGGCGGCTCCCGCGGCGGCCTCGATCAGGTGCCGGTCGACGGTGTAGCGGTGCACCGGGTTGCGCTGCGGGCGGTGCCGTACCCGCTCCCAGTCGGGCAGCAGTCTGACCAACACGCCCGCCTGGTCCAGCTCTTCCCAGACCGGGACCGCGGCCCGCCCGGCGCCCAGCAGCCCGACCAGGGCGTCGCGCGCCTCGTCGGGCCAGGGAACCGGGAGCGGCGGCGACTGGGCGGCCAGTGCGTTCACGGTGGCCTGCGCGAGCGGCAGCCCGGCCTCCGCCGCCGCGGCGGCGGCGCGGAGCACAAGAACGGGATCCTTGCGCGGGTCGGCGCCGCGGGCGAGCACGACCTCACCGCCGTGCTCGACGACGCCGTCGGCCAGCGGGCGGCGCCCCCTGGGCGCGGGGCCGGACACCAGCCGGTCGACGGTGCGCCAGGTGGCGTCGAAGGCGTGCGCGACCGTCCGCCCCGCCTCGGCGAGCCTGCGCATCAGCGTCTCGGCGTCGAGCAGGCCCAGGGCGCCCGCCACCGCGTCCTGCTCTTGGAGCACCAGCCGGTCGGCTCCCCTCGCGGTCACGAGGTGCAGGCCGTGCCGGACGTCGAGCAACAGCTCGTAGGCCTCACGGACCCGGGGGCCGGGAGCCGAGGCGACCCAGGCCGCGGCCACGGCCTGCATCGCCTGCACGTCGCGGATCCCGCCGCGTGCGTCCTTGAGATCGGGTTCAAGCAGGAATGCCAGCTCGCCGCTCGCCCCCGCCCGCTTGTCCGCGGCGTCCCGCAGCTCGGACAGACGGCGCCTGGAGTCGGTCCGCCACTCGGCGAGCACACTCTCCCTGGCGGCCCGCGTCAGCTCGGGATCGCCCGCCACGTGCCGAGCCTGGATCAGCCCGAGCGCCGCCTTCAGGTCGTCCCTCGCGACCGTCGCGGCCTCCTCGACGGTCCGCACCGAGTGGTCGAGGCCCGCGCCGGAATCCCAGATGGGGTACCAGACGCGGTCGGCGATACGCGCCACGTCCTGGCGGCCGTCGTGCAGCAGGACCAGGTCCAGGTCACTTCCCGGCGCCAGCTCCGCGCGGCCCAAGCTTCCCACCGCGACGAGCGCGACCCCGCGGGAAGCCCCTCTGAGTGCCCCAGCGGCGCCGTTGTGGGAGCCTCCCTGGGCGCCCTGGCTCCTGGGGAGGCTGAGGTTTCTGGGGGCACTGAGGCTGCTGGGGGTGCTGGGGGTGCTGGGGGTGCTGGGGGTGCTGGGGGTGTCGTCCTCGGTTTCCTGGGCGTTCTCCCCGCCGCGCCCGTACGGCGTGCCGCAGGCCGCTCTGAGGAGATCCGTCAGCCAGCGGTCGACGTCCGCGGCCCGTTCCCTGCGGGCCGCGGCGTACGAGCGAGTCTCACCTCTCACCGGTCAGAGCGCCTCGGGTCCGCGTTCTCCGGTACGGACCCGAACGACCGTGTCCACGGGAACGGACCAGACCTTGCCGTCCCCGATCTTGCCGGTCTGCGCCGCCTTGACGATGACGTCGATGACGTCGTCGGCGTCGTCCTCCTCGGCGAGCACCTCGAGGCGGACCTTGGGGACCAGGTCGACCTGGTACTCGGCGCCGCGGTAGACCTCGGTGTGACCGCGCTGGCGGCCGTACCCGCTGGCCTCGCTGACCGTCATGCCCTTGACCCCGAACTGCTCCAGGGCCGCTTTCACGTCGTCGAGCTTGAAGGGCTTGATGACAGCGGTGATGAGTCTCATGCGTTCACCTTCTTCGCGGTGCTGGGGACCGCCGGGCCCTTGGCTGCGACGCCCGACGCGTGCACGGTGCCGAGGTCGTAGCCGGTCTCGGCGTGTGAGGTGATGTCGATGCCGGCGATCTCCTCGTCGGCGCTGATCCGGAAGCCCATCACCCTGTCAATGATCTTGGCAATGACCCAGGTGACGACGAACGAGTAGCCCGCGACCGCGACCGGGCCGAGAACCTGCAGGCCGAGCTGCTTGAGTCCGCCGCCGTAGAACAGGCCCTTGCTCTGCTGATCCAGGAAGGGGTAGGCGGCCAGGAAGCCGAGTGAGACCGCGCCGAGGACGCCGCCGACCATGTGGACGCCGACCACGTCAAGCGAGTCGTCGAAACCGAGCTTGTACTTCAGGCCCACGGCGTAGGCGCAGACCGTGCCCGCGACGGCGCCGATGAGGATCGCCGCCCAGGGGGCGACGAAACCGCAGGCCGGGGTGATCGCGACCAGGCCCGCGATCGCGCCGGAGGCGACGCCGAGGCTGGTCGCGTGACCGTCGCGCATCTTCTCGACGACGAGCCAGGCTCCGGCGGCGACGGCGGCGGCGATCTGGGTGTTCATGAACGCCAGGCCCGCGGTCCCGTCGACGGCCAGTTCGGAGCCCGCATTGAAGCCGAACCAGCCGAACCAGAGCAGGCCCGCGCCGAGGAGCACCAGGGTCAGGTTGTGCGGGCGCATCGGCTCCTTGCGCCACCCCGCGCGCTTGCCGAGCACGATGGCGAGCGCGAGCGCCGCGGCGCCCGCGTTGATGTGGACGACCGTGCCGCCCGCGAAGTCCTCGATGCCGAGGCTGAACAGCCAGCCGTTGCCCCAGACCCAGTGCGCGACGGGGAAGTAAACGACCGTGGCCCAGATGACCGTGAACAGCACCCACGCGCCGAACTTGGCGCGGTCGGCGATGGCTCCGCTGATCAGGGCGACGGTGATGATCGCGAAGGTCAGCTGGAAGGCGGAGTAGACGAGGCTCGGCATTCCGGTGCCGTCGGCCTTGGTCGCCGTGTCCACCAGGCTCTGCAGGCCGAGGGCGTCGAAGCCGCCGATGAACTTGTTGACAAGGCTGCTGCCGTTGTCGGTGAAGGTCAGCGAGTGCCCGTAGAGAACCCAGGCGATGGTGACGGTGATGATGCTGACGAACGACATCAGCATCATGTTGAGGACGCTCTTGGCCCTGGTCATGCCGCCGTAGAAGAACGCGAGACCCGGGGTCATCAGCAGCACCAGCGCGGTGGCCGTGAGCATCCAGGCAGTGGTGCCGCTATCGATCTTCATCCGAAGCGACCCTCCTTACAAGATGGCGAGTGCCTGTTTCAGGTCGCAGTGAACGCTTCCTGGGCTCCGTCGACCGGCCGCGCACTAACGATGCGCCTCAGCGTGTTCTTCCGCGGTTTCAAGGCGTTGCTCGGTGTGTTTCGGGTCTGTGAAACTCCACCGCATGGTGTTTCGGGCGTGTTTCGGACAGGGGATTCTTGGGCTTGCTTGTGTCCAAAACCAGCCTTGAGGTGGTGTCTGCCCGCTTCAGCGCGCTGCTTCGGGGACCGAAACTTGGTTTTGTGGCGGACACTCCCAATTGGGGGCTGACCTGACCTGACCTCGCCTGGCTCGTCCACGCTTGGCCTTGCTTGGTCTGGCTTGGCTTTGCTTGGCGCTGTCTTCGACTGCCTGTCCTTGTTTATGCGGACCCGTGCTACCTGGAGCTGCTTGAGCCGTCCGTCGCCGCCTGGCCCTGTTCCGCGTGGTACCGCCCTGTCTGGACTTACTTGGTGTGGCCCTGCACCATCTGGCGCCGTCCATCACTGTCTGGACTTACTAGGCGCGGCTGTTCGCGCTGCGGCGGGCGGGTGGTCCGGCCGGCCGTCGTTGGTTGATCTCTGGATGGTTCAGGCCTTCGGCCTGGCGGGCGCGGGGGTTTCCGTCCTTTGATACGCCGGCCGGACCACCCCCCACCTCCGCGCCGTTCTATCCCGCCGTACGGCGTACGGGCCGTAGCCGCTCCGTTTCCGGCCGCCCGGGTGCGTCCCGAGGCTGAAGCGATCCGGGTGGGGTTCGCTTCAGGGCTGGTCGCCGTAGCTGAAGCCGTCGTGCGGGAAGGAGCGCAGGGCGGGGCACCGTAAGAGGGGCCCGGACAAGGGGCCGCAAGAGGGGCCGCAGGGGGCCGCAGGAGGGAAGGGGCACCGGTGGGGGTCGGATCCGGCGGGCGGAGGGGAGCCGGAAGAAGGGGGGATGGAACGGTACAGGGGTGGATCTGGGCGGCTGTGGGGGGCGTGGAGGCGGAAATCGTGAGGGGGCACATTGTTGACCGGGAGGCCGGCCCGAGGGGCCCACGGGAGCCTGTGGGCCTCGCCAGCCCGGTCTCCGGGGGAATGCGGGCGCGGCGGAAGGGGCTCGCGGTGCGGGCGGGCATGGGAAAGCCTCCCGGGAGGGTGCTCTCGGGAGGGTTGGTTCTCAGGGAGATGGGCTCTCGGGGTAGTTGATTTTCAGGGAGATGGGCTCTCGGGAGGGCGAGTGCCCGGGGAGGGTGGGCTCTCCGGGGTGGTTCCCGGGGAGGGGGTTCTCTGGGAGTGGGGGTGATCCGGTACGGCTTGCGGGGGCCGTACCGGATCGTGGTGGTCAGGCGGCCATGGCCATCTTCCTCAGGCGGGCCAGGGCGTCGCGCTCGATGCGGCGGGCGCGGTCGCGGCCGATGCCGTAGCGCTCGCCGACCTCGGTCAGTGTGTGCTCGCGACCGTCCATCAGGCCGTAGCGCCAGCGGAGCATCTCACGGGTCTGCCCCTCGAGACCGGTCAGCCACTCCTCGAGGCGCTCGCGCTCCAGGATGTCCATGGCCTGCTGCTCGGGGTCGGCCCACGTCTCGTCGGCGATCATGTCGCCCAGCTCGGTCTCGTCCTCGTCTCCCACGCCGAGCTGGAGCGAGACCGGGTCGGAGGCCCAGCGGCGGAGCTCGCGGACCCGCTCGATCGGCAGCTCGAGCACCGCGGCCAGGTCGGCGTCCGTCGGCTCCTGGTCGAACTCGGCGAGCATGTCGCGCCTGACCCGCATCAGCCTGGTCATCTGCTCGCCCGCGTGGGTGGGCAGGCGCACCGGCCTGGCCTGCTCGTGGATCGCGCGCCCGACGGACTGACGGATCCACCAGGTCGCGTACGTCGAGAACTTGTAGCCGCGCTGGTAGTCGAATTTCTCGACCGCCCGCACCAGGCCCAGGTTCCCCTCCTGGACCAGATCGATCAGCGGCATTCCGCGCCCCGAGTATTTGCGCGCGACCGCCACCACAAGACGTAGATTGGCCTGGATGAATTCGTCCTTGGCCCGCTGTCCGGAAACAGCCAGTCGTTCGAGTTCCTCGTCGGCGGCGTCCGCGACCCGCGGTTCCTGCAATCCGCCGTCCAGCAGCTGTTCCGCGAAAAGACCCGCCTCGATCCGCTTGGCGAGCTCGACTTCCTCTTCCGCCGTGAGCAGGGGGACCCGCCCGATTTCAGCCAGGTATGTCCCTAGCAGGTCTCGATCAGAGACGTGCTGATCCTGCGTCCGATTCCCCGTCGGCCTTGCCATCCGATGGCACCTCGCTCCGCCTGCTTATGGCAGGCCCGCGCGCTCACTCAAGACCCCATGCGCACGGACATGCCGCTTGCCTCATCAACGCTCGGATCAGGGCAAAGATTCCCTAAAAAAGTACGCCGGGAGAACGGTTCTGGATTTCCTCCTCAAGGAGGATGCCCTCGGGTGTGACGTCATGAGGACACCCGGTTCCCTCTCTGGAGCGGCTCAAACCACACGTCTCAGATGTGATCGCCGCGCACCTCGGCGATCACCGCGCCGAGCGCCTCACCGACGTCACCCAGGAGGTGCCTGCCCTCCTCGACGACCCTGCGGCCTCCGGAGACCACGGAGTGGACGTCCGCGGCCGTCGCGGCGAAAACCGTCATCTCCACGACGTCGCCCCGGGAGGCGCCCGCCGTACGGACCGAGTTCAGGCGCACGGAGACCAGGTCGGCCCACGCGCCCGGCACGAGCATGCCCGCGTCGGGGAAGCCGAGCGAGGCGTGGCCCGCCGTGGTCGCCGCCTGGAGCAGTTCGGCGGCCGTCCAGTGGCCGCGCTGCTCGGTGACCAGCCGCTCGTTCAGCTCGATCCCCCGAGCCTCTTCGAACAGGTCGACAACCGCCTGGCTGTCGGAGCCGAGCGTGATCGGCGAGCCCGCGTCGAACAGCGCCCTGGCCGGGCCGAGGCCGTCCGCCAGGTCCCGCTCGGTCGTCGGGCACACGCAGACGTGGGTGCGGGACTGACCGAGCAGCGCGATGTCCACATCGGAAAGGTGTACGGCGTGCACGGCCGTCGTGCGGGGGCCGAGGATGCCGTGCTCGTTGAGCAACTGGACGGGGCTCGCGGCGTACACCTCGACGCACGCGGCGTTCTCCGAGCGCTGCTCGGAGACATGGACGTGCAGCGGAACCGCGTGGTGGTGGGAGAAGGCGCCGACCAGAGGCATCTGCTCGGCGGGGACCGCGCGCACCGAGTGCAGCGCCACGCCGATCTCGACGTCGTGTTCCCCCCGGTAGGTGTCCAGGAGCTTCTCGACCCGGACGGCCCACCTCTCCGAGTCTCCGTCGCCGAACCGCAGCTGGGCGCCCGTCAGCGGGACGCCGATGCCACCGGTCAGGTAGCAGGCGTCCAGCAGCGCGATGCGCAGTCCCGCCTCCCGCGCGGCCTGGACGAGCACGTGCCCCATCGTGTTCGGGTCGTCGTACGGCCTGCCGCCGGGCGTGTGGTGGAGGTAGTGGAACTCCCCAACGCAGGTGATTCCGGCCAGTGCCATCTCGGCGAAGACCGCCGTGGCCAGCCTGCGATGGGAGTCGGGGGTCAGCGTCCCGGCGACGCCGTACATCTGCTCGCGCCAGGTCCAGAAACTGCCCTTCTCCCGCTGCGTCACACCGCGCAGCGCCCGATGGAAGGCGTGGGAGTGCGCGTTGGCCAGGCCAGGAAGGGTCAGCCCGGCGAGCCGTACGGCTCCGGCCGGGGGGCCGGCGATGCCGGGGGCGATCTCGGCGATCCG
This sequence comes from Streptosporangium sp. NPDC051023, assembly GCF_040689595.1. NCBI lineage: Bacteria > Bacillati > Actinomycetota > Actinomycetes > Streptosporangiales > Streptosporangiaceae > Streptosporangium > Streptosporangium sp. NPDC051023. Next base: position 66,934 of record NZ_JBFBCE010000018.1, read on the forward strand.
GGAGTCCGCGACCGTGACAAGCACCCCGGCGACGACCTCGCCGGGCGGCAGCCAGGCCAGCTCACACCAGTAGTTCATCTCCGGCACGGGTGCTCCAGGGCGGTGACGAGACGGACGCTTCGGCCAACACCTCCCATTATGTGAATGGATTCATTCACGACAGGGCCGCGCTCTCCACATGAAGCACAAAAGGGTCGCCTAAGACGCGGTTAACTCCGCCCGACGGACATTCCGATCACACCGCGCCGCGGGACGACCCGCTCAGTTGACCGGGCCCGCGGTCGGGCGAACCGTGATCTCGGTGATGTGGGCGTCCCTCGTCGCCGTCACCGCCGTCAGCACCGCCCGTGCCACCGAGTCGGCCGACAGATATCTGTCGGGCTCGTAGGCCGCGCCCTCCTGCTCCCGCACCCCGCGCTGCATGTCAGTGTCGATCCGCCCGGGGTAGATCGAGGTCACGCGCAGACGCGGCTCCTCAAGGCGGAGCGCGTCGGCGAAGGCCCGCAACGCGAACTTGCTGGCGGCGTAGGCGGCCCAGTCGGGGTTGGCCCGCAGGCCCGCTCCCGAGTTGATCAGCACGACCTGACCTTCGGCCGCGCGCAGCGCGGGCAGCAGCAGCCGGGTCAGCTCCGCGACCGCGATCACGTTGAGCTCCATGGTGCGCCGCCAGACGTCGGCGGGCACCTGGGCGATCCGCCCCAGGATCGCGATGCCCGCGCTGTGCACCAGCACGTCGAGCCGCTCGATCCCCGCGATGTCCGCCTCGGTGACGGCGGTGAGCTCGACCGGCCAGGGACGCGCCCCCGGCAGCTCGGCGGACAGTTCGGCCAGCGCCTCGGCATCGCGGCCGCCGAGCAGCAGGTCGTGCGTCGGGGCCAGGGCGCGCGCGACCGCGGCGCCCACCCCTCTGGAGGCTCCGGTCACCAGTGCGACAGGACGTTCGGACATGTGGATCACCCTACTCGGGGCGCAGCCTCCCCGGCCCGGGACGCTCTGGGGTTAGGACATACACATCGCATCTCGCACATGTTTGACGCAATACTCAAATTTTAATAAAAACTTGTACATGTCCTCCACTCGTGTTCTACTGCTCGGCGTGCTGCTCGACGGCCCTCTCCACGGTTACGAGGTACGACGCCACCTCGAACTCATGGGCACCCACCACTGGGCCAACGTGGCCTACGGCTCGATCTACCACGGCCTCGCCAAGATGGCCGACGAAGGCCTGCTGGAGCGGGTCGAGGAAGGCAAGGGAGGCAAGACCGTCTACGGCATCACCGAGATCGGCCGTGCCGAGTTCACGCGGCACCTGATGAGCCACTGGTGGGAGATCAAGCCGATCGTGGACCCGTTCCAGGTGGCACTCACCTTCATGGACCGGCTCTCGCCGGGCGATCTGGCCTCGGCGATGGAGGCCAGGGCCGCGCAGTTGCGCTTCTCCATCTCGATGACCGAGCGCGCGATCGGCGGCAAGCAGGCCTTCGGCGCCCCCCGGCACATCGACGAGTGCCTGCGGCTCAACATCCTCCTGCTCCAGGCCCAGCTCACCTGGGTCGAGGAGGCGCAGGAGAAGGTGCGGAACGGGGAGCTTCCCTGAAAACCGGTTGAGTCTCACACCACTGGAGGGTTCAGTCTTCTCCCCGGGAAGTCCTTCCTGGCCGTCTGGAGCGCCTTCGGGTTCTCCGCACCGTTCCTGAACGCCTTCCCGGTCTCCGTCCCGGGACTCCCCGGGATTCCGGCGTCACAGAAAAACCCCGGGAACACCCCCGCTCTCCGGAACATCACTGAAACGGAGCGTCATGATCATCGAAGCGCACGGGTTACGCAAGACCTTCACCGCGAGGCGCGGCCGAGGCAAGACCGAGGAGGTCGAGGCTGTCAGGGGCATCGACCTGTCCGTCGCGGAGGGCGAGATCTTCGCCGCCCTAGGCCCCAACGGGGCAGGCAAGACCACCACCGTCAGGATGCTCGCCACCTTCACCGTCCCGACGGCGGGGACGGCGGCCGTGGCCGGGCACGACGTGGTGCGGGAGGCGGCCAAGGTCAGGGAGCGGATCGGATACGTGAGCCAGGCGGGTGGCGTCGACGAGAACGCCCCGGGGCTGGAGAGCCTCCTGCTGGCCGCACGGCTCTCGGGACACTCCCGCAAGCAGGCGGCCGCCCGCGCGGACGAGCTGCTGGCGGCCTTCAGCCTGACCGAGATCGCCCTGCGTCCCGTCAAAACGCTGTCCGGCGGCCAGAAGCGGCGTTTCGCGCTGGCCATCGGCCTGGTGAACCGGCCGCCGCTGGTCTTCCTCGACGAGCCGACCACCGGCCTCGACCCGCAGAACCGCGCCAACCTGTGGGACGAGGTCCGCGCCCTGCGTGACCAGGGCACCAGCGTGCTGCTGACCACCCACTATCTGGACGAGGCCGACGCGTTGTGCGACCGGCTCGTCATCATCGACAACGGCCAGGTCGTGGCCGAGGGCACCCCGGAGGAGCTCAAGAAGGAGGTCGCGGGGGACGTCGTCACCCTCAGGGTCGACGACCTGGCCGCCGCGCGGACGCTCGTCTCCGCGCAGCCGTACATCAAGGAGACCCGGGCGGAGGACGGCGTCCTGCGCGCCTACCTCGACGACGGCGAGCACAACCTGGCGGCGCTGTTGCGCGCCCTCGAGGTCGGGGGCCTGGCCATCAGGTCCATCTCCCTCGACCGGGCCACGCTGGACGACGTCTTCCTGCGGCACACCGGCCGCTCCCTCCGCGACGCCGCCTGACCCATAGGAACCCCCCATGTTTCGACACACCGCACTGTTTCTCGGCTACGAGCTGCGCAACGTCCGCCGCAACCCGGTCTGGGCGCTGTTCGGCATCCTGCAGCCCGTGCTCTACCTGCTGCTGTTCGCCCCGCTGCTGACGGGCACAACACGCGGCGGGACTCTGGGCGAGGCGCTGCAGATGTTCACCCCGGGCGCGATGATGATGATCGCCCTGTTCGGCTCTCTCTTCACCGGCTTCAGCATGATCAACGAGACCCGCAACGGCACGCTGGAGCGGCTCGCGGTCAGCCAGGCCTGGCGACCGGCGATCATCCTCGGCCGGGTGCTGAAGGACATGATCGTGCTCGCCTTCCAGGCCCTGCTGGTGATGGGCGTGGCCGTGCTCATGGGCCTGCGGCTGAGCCTGGCGGCGGTGCTGCTGATGCTGCTGCTCATGGCCGCGACCGGCCTGTTCGCCGCCAGTCTCTCCTACGGCCTGGCGCTGGCCATCCGCGACGAGAACGGCCTGTCGCAGATAGTGCAGTTCTTCGCCCTCCCACTGACCCTGCTGGCCGGGATGCTGCTGCCGGTCTCCCTCGGGCCGCAGTGGATGCAGACGGCCGCCAGGTTCAACCCCCTCTACTACTCGGTCGAGGCGGGACGCTCCCTGTTCGCGGGCCGCCTGTCCGACAGCGCGATCCCCGTGGCCTTCGGCCTCTTCATCGTGCTCGGCGCGCTCGCCCTCAGCTGGTCGGTCCGCTCACTGAGGAAGCTGGCGGGCTAGCCGCGCCCGCCTGGTCGGCGAAGACCCCGGCCTGGTCGATCATCCGTTCGTACTCCTCAAGCCGGGCCTGCGTCCGCAGCGGCGCCGCGTCCGCCATGGCCTCGACCAGCACCATGGCCAGGGCGAGCGGCGCCGTGTGCGAGTCGAACACCAGGCGCTCGCCGACCGGGGCGTCCAGGATCACATCCGCCTCGAACGGCACGTCGCGCCTGTCGGTGATCACCGCGGTCCGCAGGCCCAGCTCCCTGGCACGCCTGAGGGCCTGTACGGCCTCGACCGGGTAGCGAGGCAGCAGCACGGCGACCAGCCAGGCGGCTCCCGCCCTGCGCGCGGCGTGCAGGCCGTCGGCCAGCTCGGAGCCGCCGTGGGTCAGCAGGCGGACGTCGGGGTGGATCCGGCGGGCGAAGTAGGCGAACGTGGTGGCCAGGCCACTGGACACCCGCAACCCGAGCACGGGCAACGGCTCGCACCCGGCCAGCGCGACGCCCAGCTCGGCGACGACCGAGGTGTCGGCCAGCCTGTCGCGCACGCTTCGCAGGTTCTCGATCTCCGAGTCGATCGCGGTCTGCAGGTCGTTGGCCCGCGAGGAGGGCCGCTCGCCCACGACGAAAGGCCGCAGCGCCTGCCGCAGCTCGGGATATCCCGCGAAACCGAGCAGCATGGCGAACCTGGTCACCGACGGCTGGCTGACCCCGGCCCGCTCCGCGAGCTCGACACTGGACAGGAAGACCGCCTCCGCCAGGTGCTCGTCCAGGTAACGCGCGATCCGCCGTTGCACGGGTGAAAGCCGCCGCCCCTCCAGAAGTCGATCGAGTCCGTCCCCCACGTCCCCTCCAACCGCTCGATCCTCCACCGGCATTCCCTCTCCCTCCCGTCGCCCCGGTGTCGTTCATACACCGCGCCGGGAGGTGGAAGAGACGGCCGCGGCCGGGGATCCGGTCACCGGAAGGCAGAGATCCCGCCGTCCGGAGACGGGCGTCATGCCCGCCGGACGGCCGCGAGCGGCCCCGCGGCCGCGCCTGTTCGACGGATCGCGCCCGTGCCGGGAACACAGGCGAGGATCGGGCCGGGCTCCCCCGCGCCGCCCCGTCCGGAGATGAATCAGAAGTGAATAGGCACATTCATATTCTTACCCGCCCGTCGACCTTCCCGCGAAAGGCTGAGGCGGAGAAGCACCGGCGGGGCCGGACCGGAGGAGCGCGTCCGGGGGAAGAGCCCCTCAGACAGGAAGGGGGCGTCCCAGGCCGCATGACTGGGACGCCCCATCCTTCCGATTGCCACATCGACCTGCGTCCTGGCCCTCGCCCCGCACGGACTGGACCGGAGGCCGAACTCGACAAGCGCCCGATGGACGCTCCTGAGCGAAGAAGAGGCTCCGCACAGGGCGGGATGCCCGGTTTCCCGCGCCGTCAACCAGCGAATGGGGCCGCCGTCCGAACCGTCGCTCTCCACACCACGTAAATTTGCGGGATCGGTACGAAACGAGGGAGATCAGTTCGATCCCTTCCCCGGGCACCGCTCGCACCCACCGGCCCGGGCGCGCCACGGGGCTCAGCCGGACGCGCCACGGGGCTCAGCACGGGGGTCAGGTGGGCAGCAGGAACTGGGTGGCGGCCAGCTCACGGTAGAGGTCGTCGGCGGCGAGCAGTTCCCCGTGGGTGCCGACGGCCCGCACACCGCCTCCCTCCATCACCACGATCCGGTCGGCGCCGGTCACCGTGGACAGGCGATGGGCGATCACCAGCACGGTCGTCTCCCTCGCCACCTCGGCGATCACCTCGCGAAGCCGTAGCTCGTTGACCGCGTCGAGCTGCGAGGTGGCCTCGTCGAGCAGGAGCAGCCTGGGCCTGCGCAGCAGGGCGCGCGCGATGGCGACCCGCTGGCGCTCGCCGCCGGAGAGCATGATGCCGCGATGGCCCACCTTGGTTTCCAGGCCCTCGGGGAGCCGGGCGACCAGGTCTTCGAGGCGGGTCAGCGAGAGCACCCGCCAGATGTCGGACTCGTCGGCCCCCGGCGCCGCGAAGACGAGGTTCTCCTTGAGCGTGCCGTCCAGCACGGGCGCGTCCTGCTCGACATAGCCGAGAGCGGCGCGGAGGTCGGAAAGCGGCCACTGCCCGATGTCGCGGCCGTCGACCGTGATGGTCCCCGACTGGTGCTCGTAGAAGCGTTCGAGGAGAGCGAAAACCGTGGACTTGCCCGCTCCTGACGGGCCGACCAGGGCGGTCATCCCGCCCGCCGGGATCTCGAAGGAGACTCCGTCGTGCACGATGGGCCGGTCGTCGCCGTAGCGGAAGACCACGTCCCGGAAGGTCACCCCCGCGGGCGCCGTCCCGGCCTCGTTCCGCCCTCCGGTCTCCTCTGCGGGAAGGTCCTCGATCTCCCTGATCCGCTTGACCGCGGCCAGGCCGTTCTGCATCTGGGTGAAGCCCTGGACCAGCTGGCCGATGGGAGCCACCAGGTAGAACAGGTAGAGCAGGAAGGCGACCAGCGAGGAGACCTCGAGCGCGCCCGAGGCGACCCGCGCGCCGCCGATGCCGAGCACGGCCACGAAGGCGAGCTGCGCGGCCATCCAGGCGGAGATGCCCGCGATCGAGGTCCACCAGGCGACCGCGATGCCCCTGTCCCTCGCCTCACGAGCCGCGGCGTCCACGGTGGCGATCTCGCGGTCCTCAGCACCGCTGGCCTTGACCGTACGGAAGGCCTGCAGCACCCGGTCGAGCACCGCGCCCATCTCGCCGACCGCCACCTGCGCCTGTGTGGAGGCGCGCCGGATGCGCGGCATGACCAGACCGACGAGCCCGCCGACCAGGACCAGGACCGCCAGCGTGACGACAAGCAGCAGCCCGTCCATGAACGCCATCATCACGACGGCGCCCACGAGCATGAACAGCGCGCTGACCATCTCGACGACGCCCTCGGTGAACACCGCGCGCAGCAGCGTGGTGTCCGAGGTCACCCGGGAGAGCAGGTCTCCCGGCTTGAGACGGTCGACCTCGGAGACCCGCAACCTGAGCATGCGGCTCACCAGGCTCCGCCTGGCGGAGAACACCACCCCCTCCCCCATGCGCTCCAGCACGTATCTGCCGACCGCGCCGACGACCGCCCCCACGAGCACGGCGGCCGTCAGGCCGAGCACCGGGCCGATCAGGGACCGATGCTCGCCGAAGGCGTCGATGACCGTCTTGGCGAGAAGTGGCATCGCCAGCCCGGCGAACGAACCGACCAGGCTGAGAACTCCGCCGAGCAGCAATGCGGGCCTGTGCGGCCGGATATAGGCGACCAGTGGGCGCCATGACGCGGTCTCTGACAAATTTGTCTCCTTTGAGATGACATGACCGGCCACCGATCGACGTGTTTCCTATCTACCGCCCACGCGCCCACCTCGAGCACTTCGCCCGGGTTCGTAGACGAAAGTCGATGACGTCAACATAAGTTGACACACTCGAAGATGTCAACCGAAGTTGACGAAGATGGGCGTCCCGCCGGAAGGGCGACCAGGAGGAGACGCGTCCCCTTTCCGTCTCACGCAGGGCAAAATCCCTGAATTTTCTGCTCATTTGTTGGCGATTCCACGCGGAAAAAGTTTCTCCAATCCAGGAGCATCCCAGCGGCGAATGGATGGTCGGGGAACCCGGCCGGATCCTTTGTCTCCCCAGAACCGACGGGCCGCTCGCACACGCGACCGGCCATCGAAAGGACCAACTGACATGGAGCACCGAATCAATCGGCGCGCCCTGATCGGCCTGGGTGTCGCGGGGGTGCTGGTCGCCTCCTCGTTCTCCCTGCTCAAGGCCGCGCCCAGCACCGCCTCCTCGCACCGCGAGGCGCCCATGATCGCGGGTGACCCCCGTAACGACAACACCGACGTGTACGCGTTCGTCAGCCCCGACAAGGCGGAAACGGTCACGTTGCTGGCCAATTTCATCCCGTTCGAGGAGCCGAACGGCGGCCCGAACTTCTACCAGTTCGACACCAATTCGCACTACAACGTGAAAATCGACAGCGACGGCGACGGGCTGCCGAACATCGTCTACCAGTGGACGTTCCGCGACGAGGACAGGCGCGGCACCGACACGTTCCTCTACGACAACGGCCCCGTCACCTCGCTGGGTGACGAGAACCTGCTGTTCAGGCAGCGCTACACGCTCAAGAGGATCACGTCCGGGGGAGTGCGAACCCTGGTCCAGAACGGCATCGTCGCCCCGAGCAACACCGGCCCCGCCTCGATGCCCGACTACGCCACGCTCCGCGCCCAGTCGATCAAGGATCTGCCCGGGGGCGGCAAGGCCTTCGCCGGCCAGTCGGACGAGGCGTTCTTCGCCGACCTGCGGGTCTTCGACCTCCTCTACGGCGGCAACCTGTCCGAGGTCGGCCAGGACACCTTCAAGGGCTACAACGTCCACACCTTGGCGCTGCAGGTGCCGAAGGACGAGGTCGCGCTCAAGGGCGACGCCACGCGCAACCCCGTCATCGGCGTGTGGTCGACCGTGGACAAGTGGAGCCCCAGAGGCTACGTCCAGGTCTCGCGCCTCGGCCAGCCGCTGGTCAACGAGGTCGTGGTCCCGGCGGGCCTGAAGGACGCCTTCAACGCGCTGAGCCCGAACAAGGACGCGGACGTGCCCGCCGTCGTCAAGCGCGTCACCGACCCGGAACTGCCCAGGCTGCTCGAGGCCATCTACGGCCTCAAGGCTCCCAAGACCCCCCGCCAGGACCTGGTCGAGATCTTCCTGACCGGCATCGCCAAGGCCAACGGCCCGATCAAGGCCGACCTCAACTCGCAGATCCTCAACAAGGACGCGGGCAGGCTCCGCCCCTCGGAGATGCTGCGGCTGAACATGGCGATCCCCCCGGCGGCGACCCCGAACCGACTCGGCGTACTCGCCGGTGACCTGCAGGGCTTCCCCAACGGCCGCCGCCTCGGGGACGACGTGATCGACATCGCGATCCAGGCGATGGCGGGCGCGGCCCAGACCGGCAAGCTCGTCGACGCGCTGGCCACCGGGGACAAGGTGAACGGCAACGACAAGCCGTTCGACACCCGATTCCCCTACATCCCGCTGCCCGGCAACACGTCGGTCAACGCGAGCTGACCCGAAACGCGCGGGGCCCGGTCTCTCCGGGCCCCGCGCCCGTTCATGGGGGATCAACCGTGAAGCTTTCCGCGAAGGCCAGGACCGCCACCGGCGTGCTCGGCCTGGCCGTGGCACTGACCCTGGGAGCCGCCCTCGTCCCCGGCGAGCGGCCGGCGCCCACGGCCACCACCTCTCCGGCGGACCGGCCGGGACTCGCCGGGACCTCGCTCCCGGCCACCTCACCCAGCGGCACGATCGAGGCGCTGAGCGCCCGGCTCCGCAGGCTGCCCAGGGACCACCAGGCCTGGGCGCAGCTGGGCATGGCCTATGTCCAGCAGGCACGCGTCACCGCCGACCCCTCCTTCTATCCCAAGGCGGAGGGGGCGCTGACCAGGGCCGCCGAGCTGAGCCCCGGCGACTTCGCCGTGCTGACAGGGCAGGCCGCGCTCGCCGCGGGCCGCCACGAGTTCGCCGAGGCGGTGCGGCTGGCCACGCGGTCCGCCGAGGTGAACCCGTACGGACAGGGCGCCCAGGCGGTACTCGCCGATGCCTACACCCAGCTCGGCCGGTACGGCGAGGCCACCCGGGCGGTCGACAGGATGATGGAGCTTCGCCCCGGCGTCACGGCCTTCACCCGGGCCTCCTACGACGCTGAGATCAGGGGTGAGCGCGACCTGGCCCGCGAGATGCTGGAACGCGCCCTGGACGACGCCTTCGCCCCCTCGGACATCGCCTACTGCCGCCACTACCTCGGTGAGCTGGCCCTGCACTCCGGGGACCTGCGTGGCGCCACCGAGCAGTACCGTCTCGCGCTGAAGGCGGACCCCGGCTTCACCCCCGCCCTGGCGGGGACGGCGCGGGCCGCCGCGCTCGGCGGCAGGCTGCGGGAGGCGGCGGACCTCTACGCGACCGTGGTCTCCCGGCTCCCCCTGGCCCAGTACGTGACCGAGTACGGCGAGGTGCTCGCCAAGGCGGGCGGGAACCCCGCGCCGCAGTGGACACTGCTGCGCGCGCAACAGGTCCTGACGGAGCAGGCCGGGGTCAGGGACGACCTGACCTGGGCCGAGTTCGAGGCCGACCACGGCTCCCCCGCGCTCGCCGTACGGCACGCAGAAGCGGAGTACGGCCGCAACCCCAACGTGGTCGCCGCCGACGCCCTGGCCTGGGCACTGCACCGCGAGGGGCGCGACCGCGAGGCGCTGCCGTACGCCAGGAAGGCCACCTCGACCGGCTGGCGCAACGCCCTGCTCCTCAACCACCGCGCCGAGATCGAACGCGCACTGGGCCTGACGAGGGAGTCGAAACGCTCCTTCTCCCTCGCCCACGAGGCCGACCCCGCTTTCTCCCCCGATCTGCCCGCCCTCGGGAGGTTGTCATGACATCGGGAAAAGTCCCGCGGCCCGTGCGCAGGGCCCTCGCCTCGGCCGTGTCCTGCCTGACGGTCGCGCTGTGCGCGGCGTTCGCACTGCCCGCCCAGCCCGCGGCCGCCCTGGCCGCGCATCCGCTGGGTAACTTCACGGTCAACCACTACAACGGCCTGCGGATCACCCCCGGCCAGGTGGAGAACACGGCGATCGTCGACAGCGCGGAGCTGCCCACCCTCCAGGCCCGTGCCGAAGTGGACGCCGACGGCTCCGGCGAGGTCTCCGCCGACGAGCTGTCGGCGTACGGCACCGCCCGCTGCGCCGCGCTCGCCGGGGCGCAGCGGCTGACCGTGAACGGGGCCCCGGTCGCGTGGCGGGTCACGGAGGCGGCCTTCGGGTACGCCCAGGGACAGGGCGGGCTGCGGACCAGCCGCCTGACGTGCGGACTCTCCGCCACCGCGAGGACACAGGGGACGGTCGGCTTCAGCGACGACTTCCTCGCCGACCGGATCGGCTGGCGGGAGATCACCGCGGTCGCCTCGGGAGGGATGCGCCTCGCACGCTCCTCGGTTTCGGGGACGAGTGTCAGCCGGGAGCTGCGAACCTACCCGAACGACCTGCTGACCAGCCCTCTCGACCAGCGTACGGCGGAGCTGAGCGTCGTCCCGGGAAGCGGGCCGACGGCGATCGCGCTGCCACTGGTCTCGGGAGGCCCGGTCGGCGACGCGCTGGCCTGGCTCGACCGCACGTTCACCGGCCTGGTCGGCACCGAGTCGCTGACCGTGCCGCTGGGACTGCTGGCGGTGCTCATGGCCGTCGCCCTGGGGGCGGGGCACGCCCTCATCCCCGGGCACGGCAAAACCATCATGGCCGCCTACCTGGCGGGTAGGAGGGGCCGCCCCCGCGACGCGCTGATCGTCGGCGCGACCGTCACCGCGACCCACACCGTGGGCGTCCTGGTGATCGGCCTACTGCTGACCGCCTTCTCCGCCCTCAGCGGCGAGTCGGTGCTGGCCTGGCTCGGCCTGGTCAGCGGCCTGCTGATCACCGTCGTCGGCGCCGGGCTCCTGCGCTCGGCCTGGTACACCTACCGCACCGGTGAGGCCTCGGCCCACGGACACGACCACTTCGGCCACGGCCACGGTCACGGTCATGGGCACAGCCACGGCCACGGTCATGGGTCCGGCCACTCCGGCAACGGACGTCCTTACGAGCACGACCGTGAACACGTCCCCTCCGACCGTGAACGCTCCGGCCACGAACACCTTCGCGGCCACGGACCCGACCTCTCCGAACCAGGCGCCCAGCCCCGCGAAGACTCAGACGACCCGGCCCTTACGGGCTCGCGGGTCGCCGTCCTGGAGCGAGAAGGCACGGGACCGGACGAGGCCGCGAACCCCGCGGGCCGTACAGGGCGACGTTCAGGGGAGGACCGCTCGCGGCGCGGGCTGGTGGGGCTCGGGGTGGCCGGAGGGCTGGTGCCCAGCCCCTCCGCGCTCGTCGTCCTGCTCGGCGCGATCGGGCTCGGCCGCACCTGGTTCGGAGTCGCCCTGATCCTGGCCTACGGCATCGGCATGGCGGGCACGCTCACCGCGACCGGCCTGCTTCTGGTCAAGCTCGCGGGACGTTTCGACCGTCTCACGGCGAGGGGGAACGGCATGGCGGCCCGCCTGTCCGCACTCGTCCCGGTCGGCACCGCCGTCGTGGTGATGGTGCTCGGCCTGGGGCTGGCCGTACGGAGCCTCACCGGAGCCGCCTGAGCCCTGCCGTCACGCGGGACGGGCACAGCGACGCCCCGCGTGACGGGGCGTCCTCCTCCCGGAGCACGAGCGGCCGGGCTACCGTGTCCTACTATGTCCTACTGCGTCTCCTCCCGGAGGCGAACCCACAGGCCGCCGAGCGCGGCCACGTCCCCCGAGCTCGTGAGGGACCCCTTGTCCGCCTGACGCCGACCCCACAGGTGGAGCAGGAGATCTCCCGGCTCGCCGTCGATCCGCGCGTCCGGCACCGCCCCCTCCGGCGCCCGCTCCACATGGTCCTTGCGCAGCGTCACCGCCCACTGCCGCCCGCCGCACCCCAGGGCCACCGTACGGTCGACGCCCTGGTGCTGCTCCGTCCTGTCCCCGAAGTCGTGGGTGAGAAACCCGAGAAGCTCGTCGACGCCGTCCACCGCCAGTTCCGCATCGATCGGGGTTTCCTGCCCGCAGGCCAGCTCCGCGTCGACACGGTGAACCGCCGTCTCGTGCGCCATCCGGCGGTACCAGAAGCCGACCGTCTGGTCCGGCGGGAACCAGGTGTGGGACGTCGCCCCCGGCCCACGGACGACGAGCTGGTCGAGGAGCGCGTCACGCAGGGAGACGAACCAGGCAGGCAGCGCGGCGGCGTCGGCCGCGTGCGGCGCCCGCTCGGCTTTCTCCGGCGCGCGCCCCAGCCGCATGCACAGGATCTTGTGGTCGTACACCTCCCCGACGTGCCGCAGAAGATCATGATTGGTCCAGCCGGGACACGACGGCACCGCGTTGTCCGGACCTTGCTGAACCACCGCGAGCAGACGGTCGCTGTCGGCGCGGATCAGATCGAGATATCGAGTGTGCTCCATGACCGTATGGTGTCGCACGCCCCCGACATTCACGACGTGCTCGGCCGCCCCCGCCTTTTCTCCGACCGTCTCGGGACACGTCCCCGGAACCCGTCTCAGTCGGGTTCCGGGACGTCGTCGTACTCGGCGTCGCCCTCCTCCGCCCTGCGCAGCCCGATGTCCTCGACCCACGCGGCGGCGAACCTGCGGATCTCCCCGATCCGCTCCTCATCGATCCCGTACGCCTCGAAGTCCTCGTCGGCGATCAGCTCGACGAACTCAAGGCGCATCACCAGCTCGGCGAGGGAGAACTCCTCGTTGTGCAGGCGGGCCAGGTGTTCCAGGTCGCGGAAGCCGTACAGGTGGGAGACGGAGGCGACGTCGATGACGTCGCGGGCGAGGCTGCGCTCGTGCAGGGCGCGCATCTTCAGGCCGACCGCGTCGTCGAGGGAGAGCACGGACACGTCTCCGACGATCACCGGCTGGCGTTGGAAGGCCTCCCTGAGCAGGTCGAACTCGCAGCTCTGCTCGGTCACCGGGTCGCTCACGACCAGGCGTCCCATCCGGGGCGTGACCTCGACCACGGTGGCATCGAGGCCCGCCTCCTCGAACGCCTCCGCGATGCCGTCGGCGACCTCCGGCAGCGGGGTCTCGGCGGCGGTGGCGAAGTCGAGGTCGTCGCTGGGACGTTCGGTGAAGCCGTGGGCGTTCATCGCGTAGCCGCCCGCCAGTACCAAGCCGAACCGGTCGCAGGCGGGAAGCACGGCCTGCAGCATCCGCTGCTGGAAAGGGGGCAGGAACATCACTCCCACCCCAGACCGCTGATCTTGCTCTCCCAGGCCCTCCGGTAGCTCGGCCCGATCCCCCTGCGCAGAGCCGGCCAGTCGGCGACCAGGAGGTCGGCGTTCAAATACGACTCGGCGTCCGCGCGGGCGCCGCCGGTGATGACGGTGCGGTACAGGCTCATCCGCAGCAGCGGGTTTGCCAGGTCGAACTCGATGAGCCCGGACCAGCCCAGGTGGACGGGCAGGGTGACCACCCCCGTGGCGGGACCGCGCAGGTCGGCCAGGGAGTTGGGGACGCGCCGCTCCACACCGTCCCAGCGGGACGGAAGCACACTCACGCCTTCCAGTATGCCCACGCCGACGTGCCCCGCCGTAGCACCGCGCGCGGCCCGGCACGGCGCGCCTACCGTCGTGGCCTCAGGCGGCTTGAGGGGAGGTCGTGCCTGCCGGAGACGAACTCCTGGAAGGCGATCTTGGCCTGGATCACCGGGCGGCGCCAGCGGTCCTCGCGGCGCTGGGCCCTGGCCAGCTTGCGGGGCTGCGGGTTCCGGGAGCCGGGGGCGAAGAACCAGTGCGCCCACGGGGATCCCGGGCGGGCCAGCCGGAGCGCGCCGGGGATCAGCAGGATCGGGACGAACAGGCCGACCAGGCCCGTCCAGATCTTTCCCTTGAGCAGGGTGACCACGGCGAGCACGAGGTTGAGCACGATGAAGCCCGCGGCCACCCACGCCCCCTGCGCCGTGCCGTCGGACCTCTCCCAGCCAAGCGGGCGCAGCCCGAGCAGGAGCAGGCCGGTGACCGCGATCGCGATGAACACCGCGTCGACCGATGTCCGGCCCTCCTCCTCCCAGTAGACGTCGTGCAGGTGCAGGATCAGCGCGAACTCGTCCAGGATCAGGGCTGCGCCGACGCCGAAGACGGCCGCCGTCAGGGCGTACCAGGCCTGGGAGACGCCGGAGACGAGCAGCCCGGAGACCCCGCCGAGCATGGTCAGCACCACGCCGAACACCACGTGGTGGATGTGCATCTCACCGACGTTGACGTTGCCGAACCAGCCGATCTTGGCGCGGATGAGCCGGACGTTGATCCGGGTGAAGACGAAGGCGCCGATCAGCGCGACAAAGAAACAGAAGAGCGGTAGCCGTCCTGTTTCCACGATCCGTTGCTGGAACAAATCCCCCACTGCTCTCCCAGATTATGCGAGGGGCTCCCATGATCGCGCCAGGAGTCCCCGCGAGCGAGCCGGCGGGAGAGCGCTCCCGTCAGGCGAGAAAGCCCCGCAGCAGGGCCGCGGTGCCCTCGAGGTGCTCGGCGACCGCCCTGCGCGCGGCGTCGGGGTCGCCCGCGAGGATGGCCGCCACGATCGCCTCGTGCTGGACGGCGGCGTGCTGGATGTTGCGCTGGAGCACCGGGATGGCGTTGAGCAGGTCGGTGACCCGCAGCCTGGCGTCCGCGCAGGCCGCCGCGAGCAGCGGCGAGCCGGTCAGTTCCGCGATGGCCAGGTGGAAGGCCGTGTCCTGGCGGCGGTAGTCGTCGGGGCCGGCCGAGTTGACCTCCCGCAGGCGTTGCCGCAGAGTGTCGCGCCGCTCCTGGTCGAGCGGCGTGCTGGCGAGCACCTGGGCGGCACCGCACTCGACCGCCATCCTGAAGGTGAGCGCGTCCGCCAGGTCGTCGGTGCCCATGTCGGCGACGGCCCTGCGCAGGTCCGTCTGGCTCGGGCGTGGCGGGGTGTAGGTGACGAACGCGCCGCCGTACCTGCCTCGCCGCACGTCGAGGTAGCCCGCCTCCTGCAGGGCGCGGATGGCCTCGCGCAGGGTGACCCTGCTGATGCCGAGGCGCGCGGCCAGCTCACGCTCCGGTGGCAGCTTCTCGGTCACCATGCCCAGCTTGATCGCCTGGAGCAGCCGCTCGACCGTCTCCTCGAACGCGTTGCCCGCGCGGACCGGCCGCAGCACGGCCGCCAGATGCACCGACTCGTTCAATTCACCTCCAAACCTTGACAAGACATTCTCCGTATACATCAATGGTCTGACACTAGCCCAATAGAACTTCGGCGAGGAGGGCTGCGTGGACGTCGGTGAGCTTCGTGACGAGGTGGCGGCGGGACGGATCGACACCGTGCTGCTGGCGATCGTCGACATGCAGGGGCGTCTGCAGGGAAAACGACTGTCCGCGCGGTACTTCCTCGAGGAGGTGCTGCACCACGCCTCCGAGGGCTGCAACTACCTGCTCGCGGTCGACGTGGACATGAACACCGTCGACGGTTACACGATGTCCTCCTGGGAGCGGGGATACGGCGACTTCGTGATGAGGCCCGACCTTTCCACGCTGCGCAGGGTGCCGTGGCAGGAGGGCACGGCCCTGGTGATGGCCGACCTGCTCTGGGAGGACGGCTCGGACGTGGTCGCCTCGCCCCGGCAGATCCTGCGCGGGCAGCTCGGCAGGCTGGCCGAGCGGGGCTGGGAGGCGTTCGTCGGGACCGAGCTGGAGTTCGTCGTCTACGACGACAGCTACGAGGAGGCCTGGCGCAGGGGCTACCGCGACCTGTCCCCCGCCAACCTCTACAACGTCGACTACTCCCTCCTCGGCACCGCCAGGATCGAGCCGCTGCTGCGCAGGATCAGGCTCGGCATGGAGGGCGCGGGGATGTACGCCGAGTCGGTCAAGGGCGAGTGCAACCTCGGCCAGCACGAGATCGCCTTCCGCTACGCGGACGCCCTCACCACCTGCGACAACCACTCCGTCTACAAGAACGGCGCCAAGGAGATCGCCGCCCAGGAGGGCAGGTCGATCACCTTCATGGCCAAGCCGAACCAGCGCGAGGGCAACTCCTGCCACATCCACATCTCCCTGCGGGACGGGACCGGGGAGCCGGTGATGGCGGGGGCGGGGCCGTATGGGCTGTCGGACCTGGGGCGGCACTTCATCGCCGGGCAGCTCGCCTGCCTGCGCGAGCTGACCCTGCTCTACGCCCCGAACATCAACTC
Source organism: Streptosporangium sp. NPDC051023 (assembly GCF_040689595.1). Classification (NCBI taxonomy): domain Bacteria; kingdom Bacillati; phylum Actinomycetota; class Actinomycetes; order Streptosporangiales; family Streptosporangiaceae; genus Streptosporangium; species Streptosporangium sp. NPDC051023. The sequence goes on from NZ_JBFBCE010000018.1 coordinate 83,245, forward strand.
CTACAAGCGGTACGTACCGGGCAGCTTCGCCCCGACCGCCGTCAGGTGGGGGGTGGACAACCGGACCTGTGCGTTCCGCCTGGTCGGGCACGGGCAGTCGCTGCGCGTCGAGAACCGGGTGCCCGGCGGCGACGTCAACCCCTACCTGGCGGTCTCGGCGCTGATCGCGGCTGGGCTGTACGGCATCGAGCACGAGCTGCCGTTGGAGGAGGCGTTCAGTGGGAACGCCTACACATCGGGAGCGGAGACCGTGCCGCAGACGCTCAGGGACGCCCTGGGACTGTGGGAGGGATCAACGCTGGCGGGGAACGCCTTCGGCGAGGACGTCGTGGCGCACTATGCGAACAACGCCCGGGTCGAGCTGGCCGCCTTCGAGGCGGCGGTCACCGACTGGGAGCTGTTCCGAGGATTCGAGCGGATGTGACGATGAAGATCATCAATCCGGCGACGGAAGAGGTCGTCGCCGACGTGGAGTTCGCGGACGCGGCCGAGGTCGACCGGGCGGTCGAGCGCGCCAGGCGGGCCTTCGCCACCTGGCGCCACGTCGCCCCCGGTGACCGGGCCAGGCTGCTGCGCGCCTTCGCCCGCCTGGTGGGCGAGCACGCGCAGGAGCTGGCCGGACTGGAGATCGCGAGCGCGGGGCACACCGTCGGCAACGCCCGCTGGGAGGCGGGCAACGTCCGCGACGTGCTGGACTTCTACGCCGGGGCGCCGGAGCGCAACCACGGCAAGCAGATCCCGGTGCCCGGCGGCGTCGATGTGACCTTCCAGGAGCCGCTCGGCGTCGTCGGCGTGATCGTGCCGTGGAACTTCCCCATGGTCATCATGACCTGGGGGGTCGCCCCCGCGCTCGCCGCGGGCAACACCGTGATCGTCAAGCCCGCCGAGCAGACGCCGCTGACCGCGCTGCGGCTGGCCGAGCTGGCCCTGGCCGCGGGCCTGCCCGAGGGGGTGCTCCAGGTCCTGCCGGGGGCCGGTGAGGTCGCGGGTGCCCGGCTGGTCGAGCATCCGGATGTGGCGAAGATCGTGTTCACCGGCTCGACCGAGGTGGGCAAGCGGATCGCGGCCACCTGCGCGGGACAGGTCAAGCGGATCACCCTGGAGCTGGGCGGCAAGAGCGCCAATGTGGTCTTCGCCGACGCCGACCTGGAGAAGGCGGCGGCGACCGCGCCGTACGCCGTGTTCGACAACTCGGGCCAGGACTGCTGCGCGCGCTCCCGAATCCTCGTCGAACGCTCCGTCCACGACGACTTCCTCGAACGGCTCACCCGGGCGGTGCTGAACGTCAAGGTTGGCGACCCCCGCGACGAGGCCACGGAGATGGGCCCGCTGATCAGCGCCGAGCACCGCGACCGGGTGGCCTCGTTCGTCACCGGTACGGCGCACGCCACCGGGTCGTGCCCCTCGGGGCCCGGGTTCTGGTATCCCGCGACGCTCCTCACCCCGGACAGCCTGGACGATCCCGCGTTCACCGAGGAGATCTTCGGGCCCGTGGTGACGGTCGTGCCCTTCGACGACGAGGCGGACGCCGTACGGATCGCCAACGACACGCGCTACGGCCTCAGCGGCTCCATCTGGACCCGCGACGTGGGACGCGCGCTGCGGGTCGCCCGCGCGGTCGAGGCGGGCAACCTCAGCGTGAACTCCCATTCGAGCGTCCGCTACTGGACGCCGTTCGGGGGGTTCAAGCAGTCGGGGCTCGGCCGCGAGCTGGGCCCGGACGCCCTGTCCGCGTTCACCGAGACCAAGAACGTCTTCTTTTCCGAGGAGTAGAGCATGCGGCGTTTGCAGGACCGGGTTGCCGTCGTGACCGGCGCGGGGAGCGGGATCGGCCTGGCGACCGTGCGGAGGTTCGCCGAGGAGGGGGCCCGCGTCGTGTGCGTCGACCTGGACGAGGCGAGCGGGTCGGCGGCGGCGGCCGAGGCCGGAGGCCTGTTCGTCAAGGCCGACGTCTCCAGCGAGGACGACGTGGCCAGGACGTTCCAGACCGCGTTCGACACCTACGGCAGCGTGGACGTCGCGTTCAACAACGCGGGCATCTCGCCTCCCGACGACGACTCGATCCTGGAGACCGGCCTCGACGCGTGGCGGCGGGTCCAGGAGGTCAACCTCACCTCGGTCTACCTGTGCTGCAAGCACGCCATCCCCTACATGCGCCGCCAGGGCAAGGGATCGATCATCAACACCGCGTCGTTCGTGGCGGTGATGGGCTCGGCGACCAGCCAGATCTCCTACACCGCGTCGAAGGGCGGGGTGCTGGCCATGTCCAGGGAGCTGGGCGTGCAGTTCGCCCGGGAGGGGATCAGGGTCAACGCGCTCTGCCCCGGGCCGGTGAACACACCGCTGCTACAGGAGCTGTTCGCCAAAGACCCCGAGCGGGCGCAGCGCCGCCTGGTGCACATCCCGGTCGGCCGGTTCGCCGAGGCCTCGGAGATCGCCGCCGCGGTCGCGTTCCTGGCGTCGGACGACGCGAGCTTCATCACCGGCTCCGAGTTCCTGGTCGACGGCGGCATCTCGGGCGCCTACGTCACGCCCCTGTAGCCATCGGCTGTCATCGAGAACGTGCCGGGACGTGGACCTGCGCCCCACGTCCCGGCATCAGGCAGAAAAGAGATCATGTCCCGTCCCATCATCGGCGTCACCTGTTACGTCGAGCCCGCGAAGTTCACCGTCTGGGAGACGACCGCCGCGCTCCTGCCGTACAACTACGTCGACCACGTGGCCCGCGCGGGCGGCCAGCCGGTGATCCTGCCCCCGGTGGGCGATCCCGCGACGGCGGTCGAACGGCTGGACGGGCTGATCCTGGCCGGTGGCGGAGACGTCGATCCGGCACGGTACGGCCAGGCCCAGCACGAGCAGACGGGTTACGTCCGCGAGTTCCGGGACACCGCCGAGTTCGGCCTGGTCAGGGCGGCGCTGGAGCGGGGCGTGCCGTTCCTGGGCGTCTGCCGGGGGCTGCAGGTCCTCAACGTCGCCCTCGGTGGCAGCCTGCACCAGCACCTGCCCGACGTGGTGGGCGGCCGCGACCACGCCCCGGCCCCGGGCAGGTACGGCCGGATGCCGGTGAAACCCACCCCGGGCAGCCTGACCTCGGAGATCCTTGGCACCGGCCCGGCCGAGGTGGCCCACTACCACCACCAGGCCGTGGACCGAGTCGGCGCCGGCCTGACCGTGACCGCGACCGCGGAGGACGGCACGGTCGAGGCCGTCGAGCTGCGGGATCACCCGTTCGCCCTCGCGGTCCAGTGGCACCCCGAGGCCGACGACGAGTCCGCGCTCTTCGAGGCCCTGGTACGGCACGCCCGCGCCTGAACGCGGTCACTCGTGGGCGAGGAGGCGGTCCCACGGGAGCCGCCGAACCAGCGGGGACGGGGAGCCTGACCGGAAACGAGCGGGGGCCGTGACCGGAAACGGCGGCGGTCACGGCCCCGCAAGGTACCGAAGCGAGAAGATCGGCGAGGGACTGTGGCCGCGCGGGGATTTCGCTCGGCCCTCGCGTACGGTTAGGCTGGCCACGACACCGATGAATCCCGCGCGGGAGAGCGTCCTGACATCCAGGCCAGGACCCCTGAAGGAGCAAGCCCTCCCCGCGAACCTCTCAAGGCAAAGGACCGTGCGGGTAGGTGCCCTCTGGAAAGCAGGCCCCGAGGCCTCGCCGAAGGTGAAAGTCCGGCAAAAAACGGGCGAAGCTCTCAGGCATCCATGACAGAGGGGGAGGATGCTCTCATCTGACCCCTGTCTGAGGTGCGAACATGTCCCGACCCACGCCGCTGCGCGGCGTCCACGAGGCTCTCGGCGCGACGCTGACCGACTTCGCGGGCTGGCTGATGCCGCTCCGCTACGGGAGCGAGTCCGCCGAGCACAACGCGGTCCGCCAGGCGGCGGGCCTGTTCGACCTGTCCCACATGGGCGAGATCTTCGTGACGGGCCCGCAGGCGGGCCAGGCCCTCGACCACGCGCTCGTCGGCTACATCTCCGCCCTCGAGCCGGGGCGCGCCCGCTACACGATGATCGTCGACCCTCGGGGCGGCGTGCTGGACGACCTGATCGTCTACCGCCTGGCGGACGAGGAGTTCATGGTCGTCGCCAACGCCTCCAACTACCCCCGCGTCGCCGCCGAGCTCACCGAGCGCGCCGGGACCTTCGACGCCGCGGTCGAGGACCGCTCCGAGCGATACGCGCTGGTCGCGGTCCAGGGACCGAAGGCCCGCGCCATCCTGGGCGAGCTCACCGAGGCCGACCTCGACAACCTCAAGTACTACGCGGGCCTGCCCGCGACCGTGGCGGGGCGCGAGGCCCTCATCGCCCGCACCGGATACACCGGTGAGGATGGCTTCGAGCTGTTCGTGGCCGCGCAGGACGCCGAGCCGCTCTGGGCCGCGCTCACCAAGGCGGGCGAGCCGTACGGCCTGCTTCCCGCCGGACTGTCCGCGCGCGACACCCTCCGTCTCGAGGCCGGGATGCCGCTGTACGGCAACGAGCTGTCCGCAGAGCTCACTCCGTTCGACGCGGGGCTCGGCCGTGTGGTGAGGTTTGACAAGCCCGGTGACTTCGTCGGCAGGCAGGCCCTTGAACCGCTCAAGGACGTCCCGCCGACCCGTCGCCTGGTCGGACTGATCGCGACCGGCCGCAGGGTGCCCCGCCACGGGTATCCGGTGGTGCTCTCCGACGGCGGCGCCGTCGTCGGAGAGGTGACCAGCGGAGCGCCTTCCCAGACACTGGGCAGGCCGATCGCCATGGCCTACGTGGACAACGACCTGTCCACAGGCCTGGCCGTGGACATCCGGGGTAGCCACGAGCCGGTCGAGGTCGTTGAACTGCCTTTCTACAGGAGGAAAAAGTGAGCAACATTCCCGAGGACCTGCACTACACCAAGGAACACGAGTGGATCTCGGGCATCGACGACGGCCTGACCCTGACCGTGGGCATCACCGCCTACGCCGCCAACGCGCTGGGTGACGTGGTCTACGTGCAGGTGCCCGAGGTCGGTTCGGCGGTCACCGCGGGCGACGCGGTCGGCGAGGTCGAGTCGACCAAGTCGGTGAGCGACATCTTCGCGCCGGTGAGCGGCGAGATCGTCGAGGTCAACGAGGCGGTTGTGGACGACCCCTCGCTGGTCAACAGCGACTCATACGGTGAGGGCTGGTTGTTCCGCGTCCGCCTTGAGGGCGACCCGGACGACCTGCTGTCTCCCGAGGAGTACGCCGCGCTCACTTCGGGCGAATCCTGAAATCTCTTGGCTTGTGTCGTGATCATGCGCGCCCGCCGGCGCGCATGATCACGGCGATGTGACATGGCATGAAGGCAGGGACAGATCAATGGCGATCAGCGTCTTCGACCTCTTCAAGATCGGGATCGGCCCGTCCAGCTCGCACACCGGCGGCCCGATGGCCGCCGCCCACAAGTTCGCCCGCGGTCTCGACCTGGAAGGGCTCCTGGACAAGACCGCCAGGGTCGAGGTGATCCTCTACGGCTCACTCGGCCTGACCGGAAAGGGCCACGGCAGCGACAAAGCCGTCCTGCTCGGTCTGTCCGGGGAGAAGCCCGAACTCGTCGACGTCGACACCGTGGACGACCGGCTGGCCGCCATGCGCGCCTCGGGAACGATCCAGCTCTACGGCTCCCACGGGATCCCCTTCGTGGTCGGCGAGCACCTCGTCTTCGAACGCAAGATCTCACTGCCGCACCACCCGAACGGCATGCGCTTCACCGCCTTCTCCGAAACGGGTGACATCCTTCGCCAGAAGGTCTACTACTCGGTCGGCGGCGGCTTCGTCGTCGACGAGAACGCCACCGGAGCCGATCGGATCAAGCCGGACGACACCGTCCTTCCGTACCCCTTCACCACGGCCGCCGAGTTGCTCGGCCACTGCGCGGAGACGGGGCTGTCGATCTCCGGCCTGATGCTGGAGAACGAGAAGGCCTTCGGGCGTTCGGAGCAGGAGATCCGCGACCGGTTGCTGGAGCTGTGGCGCGTCATGGCCGAGTGCGTCAGGCGCGGCACCGCCAAGGAGGGCGTGCTGCCCGGCGGGCTGAAGGTCAAGCGCAGGGCCCACCAGCTTCACCGGAGGCTGCAGAGCGAGGCCACGGAGAAGGACCCGCTGCACGCGATGGACTGGGTCTCGCTGTTCGCCCTGGCGGTGAACGAGGAGAACGCGGCGGGCGGGCGCATCGTCACCGCCCCGACGAATGGCGCCGCGGGCATCGTCCCGGCCGTGCTCACCTACTACGACCGGTTCGTCCCACACGCCGACGACGACGGGGTGGTGCGCTTCCTGCTCACCGCGGGGGCGATCGGCGTGCTGTTCAAGGAGAACGCCTCGATCTCGGGGGCGGAGGTCGGCTGTCAGGGCGAGGTCGGCTCGGCGTGCTCGATGGCCGCGGCCGGGCTCACCGAGACGCTGGGCGGTACCCCGGAGCAGGTGGAGAACGCCGCCGAGATCGGCATCGAGCACAACCTGGGGCTGACCTGCGACCCGATCGGCGGCCTGGTGCAGATCCCGTGCATCGAGCGCAACGCGGTCGCCTCGATCAAGGCGATCGCCGCGGCCAGGATCGCGCTGCGCGGCGACGGCCGTCACTTCGTGTCCCTGGACAAGGCGATCAGGACGATGCGCGACACCGGGCGCGACATGCTCGACAAGTACAAGGAGACGAGCCGGGGCGGCCTGGCGGTGAACGTCATCGAGTGCTGACCGCCGTACCGGGGGGCCCAGCACCATCGGACAAATGAGTCAATCAGCCCGAAATTTCACCATCTCGCTCGGTGACCTCCCGTGCCACGCCTATGCTGGGTGACCCTGTCGCTGAGACTCGGGAGGTCGCGGTGTCGACGGAGGTTCTTGAACCGGAGGGAACGCGTCCGGGGAGCCGTGCCCGCCACCGCGCGCTCCCCCTCTCCCACGATCACCGCGGCCCCCGTGTGCTGCGCTTCGCCGGCTCCCACGTGCTCTTCGCGGTCGCCCTGCTCGCCGGGGCCGGGGTCCGCGCGCTGGCCGTGCTCGGCTACCGGCCGGCGCTGTGGTTCTGGGCCGACTCCTTCGTCTACCTCGGCGCCGGGCTCGACCCCCGGCCCATGGAGTCGCGCCCCTCCGGTTACTCCCTGCTGCTGTGGGCGCTGCGGCCGCTGTCCAGCGTCCAGGCGGTGGTCGTGTTCCAGCACCTGCTCGGGCTCGCCATGGCGGTCTGCGTCTACCTCCTGCTGCGCCGCCTCGGCGGGCTGCCGGGGTGGGGGGCGACGCTCGCCGCGCTCCCCGTGCTGCTGGACGTCCACCAGGTCCAGCTCGAACACCTCGTGATGGCGGATCTGCTGCTGGAGTTCCTGGCGGTCGCGGCGGTCACGCTGGTGATGTGGCGGCGGCGGCCGCCGGTCTGGGCGGCGCTGCTCACCGGGTTACTGCTCGCGGCGGCGACCGCGACCAGAACGATCGGGCTGCCGCTGATCGCCGTGGTGCTGGTGTGCATGGTGATCAGACGGACCGGGTGGAGAGCGGTCACGGCCGCCGCGCTGGCCTGCGCGATCGGCCTGGGCGGCTACGCGGCCTGGTTCAGGTCCGAGTACGGCAACTACGGGCTGACCAGGGGGAACGCCTTCCTATGGGCACGCACGATCACCTTCGCCGACTGCGCCAGGATCAAGCCGACCGGCCCCGAGGCCGCTCTGTGCCCGACAGATCCGGTGAGCGAGCGCAAGGCTCCGCCGGTCTACATCTGGGACGGCAACTCACCGCTGAACCGGATCAAGGGCACCTGGGCCGAGCGCGACAGGCTCGCGGGTGCCTTCGCCACCCAGGCCATCAGGGCCCAGCCGCTGGACTTCCTCAACGCGGGCCTGGCCGACGTGGCCCACATCTTCGACTGGGACCGCCGGGTCTACCCGACCCCGGGACCGCAGAGCGCCTACGTCTTCCCCGACGCCGCCAGGCCCTTCCCCAGCGGAGCCGCCTCCCAGGGAAAGACCGCGGAGGAGCTGACCGTCGCCTACCAGGGCGCCTCCGGCGAGACCCGTCTCGTCGAGCCGTACGCCGGGTGGCTGCGCGCCTACCAGGAGTTCGGCTTCCTGCGCGGGCCCTTCCTCGCCGTGGTCGCGCTGTTCGGGCTGGTCGGCGTCCTGCGCAACTGGCGTCGGCTCGGCGGCGCCGTGCTGCTGCCGTGGGCGGTGGGAACCGTGCTGCTGGTCCTGCCGCCCTTCATCGCGGCCTTCGACCACCGCTACGTGGTGCCGGCCGTCCCGTTCGCCTGCCTGGCGGCGGGGCTGGCCTTCGGGGCGCGGGAGCGGAGGCCGGCGACCACGGACGGGCGAGCGGACGGGCGAGCGGACGGGCGAGCGGACGGGCGAGCGGACGGGCGGCCGGACGGCCGCTCAGCAGCCCCGGACAGGCGGACGGACGGCCGCTCAGCGGTCATGGACAGGCGGATCGACAGCCGCTCAGCGACAGCGGACGTGCAGGCGGACGGCCGCCCCGAGGTCCTCGTCCCCTACCGTCCTGCGAACCTTCCCGACCGCGTCCTTGTTCAGCCGGGCGACAAGTTTGCCGACGTCGGCCGCGGGCCCGCAGGTGATCGCGATCCGAAGACGGTCACCTTTGACGTGCCTGACGCTGACTCGGCCGAGCCCTTCGACTTCTTTAACCGCGACTCCCAGCATCGCGGCACCGGCCCCGGTGCGGCCCCCCAGGCGCCCCCAGCCCAGGGTGCGTACCAGCCATCTGATCGCCAGCAACGCCAGCAGCGCCAGTAGCAGCGCGAGGAGCCATCCCAGCCACGCGTGCCCCGCCAGGTAGGCGGGCAGGCCCCTGCCCGCGATCCGGTCGCCGCGCGGCTGGGAGTGGAACCTCCCCTGCCCCCGCAGGAACGCGTACAGCCCGGCCCCGGCCAGCACCGTCCCAAAGACAGCCAGACCGATCCTGTTGTCCAGATACGCCTTCATCAGACCCCCCGTCTGCGCAGCCGTACGACGACCTCACCCCCGCACATCGCGCCCAGGGCTGTCAGGCGGTCCCCCACGACCGTGCCCACCTGGCGCAGCAAGTTGCCGGTCCGGTCGGCGTCGGTAAACACGGTGACCTCGATGTCACGCGCCCCGAGACGCACCCGCGCCCTGCCGACCTCGTCGACCGACTCGGCCGCCGCCCGCAGCGTACGGCGAAGCCCGGCCCTGGTCAGGCCGATCACCATCCGGGAGTCCGCGGACTCGAGCGGCACCAGCCGGGTCCGTCCCGGCAGAGCGGCGAGCATGAGCAGCACGCCCCCCGCCGCCATCGCGGCCAGCGCCACGGCGAAAACCACGGGGTCGGACCATCTGACCACCCCGATCCCCTCGGCGAACCTCCGGTACGGCACGCGCCCGACAGGAGAGCCCATCGCCAGGCCCGCCGTCACACCGGCGGCCAGTGAGAGGCCGGCCGAGGCCAGCAGGGCCACCGCGAGGCCCGCCGGGTTCCTCTCTGGGCGTAGCAACCGCACCGACCTGCGGCGGACCGCGTGCAGGTGCTCCCCGGCCGTCGTGCCGCCCGTTCCCGCCATGATGTCCTGGAGAGTACTCATCACCTGGTCAGGTCTACGCGTCCGCGTGATCGCGCGCGGGGTCGAAGCGGCAACTTTCACGATCTTGGAAGCGCCCTGTCCGGAGAATTTACCGCCGGACCACTAACATGAACACTACTCATATTAAGCGGAGTGAGGTTATCCTGCGTTCATGGACGACCGCCAGCGCTACGACCGGGCAACCGCGCACCTGGATCCCCCCTTCGCCCTGCTGGACCTGGCGGCCCTGCGCTCGAACGCGTCCGAAATGGCTCGCAGGGCGGGCGGAAAACCGATCAGGGTCGCCAGCAAGTCCGTCCGGTCCAGGGCCGTCCTCGAACGGATCCTCGCCATGAACGGCTTCGCGGGAATCATGGCCTTCACCCTGCCCGAGGCCCTCTGGCTGGTTGGGCGCGGACTACGGGACGTGCTCGTCGCCTATCCCACCGTCGACCGCGCGGCACTGGCCGAGCTCGCCGCCGACCCCAGGGCGGCGGAGGAGATCACGGTGATGATCGACAGCACCGAGCAGCTGGACCTCGTCGAGGCCGCGGTCAGCCCCGTTAACAATCGCCACGAAATCCGGATATGTCTTGATATAGATGCGGGCTTCGTGGCGCTCGGCGGCAGGTTCAGGGTGGGTGCCCGCCGCTCCCCGGTACGCGAGCCGGGCCAGGCCGCCGACCTGGCCTCCGCCATCGTCAAACGTCCGGGCTTCCGCCTGGTCGGGATGATGGCCTACGAGGCCCAGATCGCCGGGGTCGGCGACAACCCGCGTGGCAATCCCGCCCTCACCGGGGCCATCCGCTGGATACAGGCCCGCTCACAGCGCGAGCTGGTCGTGCGCAGGGGCCGCATCGTCCAGGCCGTCACTCAGATCACCGACCTGGAGTTCGTCAACGGCGGCGGCACCGGCAGCATCGAGAAAACCGCCCGCGAGAGGGTCGTCACCGAGATCGCCGCAGGATCCGGCTTCTTCCATCCGCGCCTGTTCGACTTCTACCGCGGCTTCACCGGCCGCCCTGCCGCCCTGTTCGCCCTCCCCGTCGTACGGCGCCCCGCCCCCGGCGTCGTCACCGTCCTCGGCGGCGGCTACCACGCCTCCGGCCCCCCTGGCCGGGACCGCCTCCCCCAGCCCTACCTACCGTGCGGGCTGCGCTACGCCCCCGACGAGGGGGCGGGCGAGGTCCAGACCCCGCTCATCGGCCAGGCTGCCGAGGATCTGCGCCCCGGCGACCGCGTCTGGTTCCGGCACGCCAAGGCGGGCGAGCTCTGCGAACGGTTCGCCGCCCTGCACCTGGTCGACGGCGACGAGGTCGTCGAGACCGTCCCCACCTACCGCGGCGAGGGCCGTACCTTCCTCTGAGCACCCTCAGCGAAGGCCGTACCTTCCGCTGACCACCCGCGGGGAGGGCCGTACCCCGCTGACCACCGCAGGCCTCCGGACGAGGCGACGCCCCCGCTCCCCCGCTGAAGCGATCGCCTCTCCGGCCGCCCTTGGCTGCGGCCGTCCCGTCAGCGGCGGCGGCGCCGCCAGAGCATGACCACCGCGGTGACCGCCAGCACGGCACCCACGCCGATCAGGACCGGAGCCAGGTTCGGCTGCTCCTCCGCCCACAGGTCGTCCGGCTCGTCTCCCAGCCTGACCGGCCGCGGCGTGATCCCCACGGCGTCGCTCACCCTGTCACCGACGGAGACCAGGAACTGCTTGGCGCTCGTCTCGGCCTTGCCGACGGTCCGCCGCGCGACCTTCTTCGGGCTCACCCGGTCGGCGATGGCGTCAACCGTCTGGGCCAGCTCCGCGCGGGTCTGTTCGATTCGCCGCTCCAGCTCCGCGGGATCGGTGTCCGTCATCGGCTCTCCTCTCATCGCCCTTGACATTGATCAGTCTGTCAGGTCCGCCCCACCCACGGCACTTCGGGCAGGCCGGTAAGTTGACCCGGGAACAATTCCACGGAGGAAACCCATGAGACTAGAGCCCGGCGACGCCGCCCCGGACTTCACGCTTCCCGCCGCAGACGACACCACCGTGTCCCTCGACGCCTACCGCGGCAGGCGTGTGATCCTCTACTTCTACCCCGCCGCGATGACCCCGGGCTGCACCAAGCAGGCCTGCGACTTCCGCGACAGCCTCGCCTCCCTGACCTCCGCGGGCTTCGCCGTACTCGGCGTGTCGAAGGACACCCCGGCCAAGCTCGCCAAGTTCGTCGAGCGCGACGCCCTGACCTTCCCGCTGCTGTCCGACCCCGGCCTGGAGGTCCACAAGGCCTACGGCGCCTACGGTGAGAAGATGATGTACGGCAAGACCACCGTCGGCGTGCTGCGCTCGACCTTCATCATCGACGCGGACGGCAAAATCGAAAAGGCCCTCTACAACGTGAAGGCGACCGGCCACGTGGCCCGCCTCCGCCGCGAACTTGGTGTTGACTGATTACCTTTTCGCCATTTACCACGACCTGCGCATGCCCCAGGAATTGTCGGCGCCGTTCCGTAATCTTGGGGCATGCCGGCCAAGTACAAATACACCCCCGAAATGCTGGCCGAGGCCGCAGCGGCCTCCTTCAGCGTCGCGGACGTCCTGCGCCGCCTCGGCATCACGATCGCGGGCGGAAATCACGCGCACATCAGCCGCCAGCTGAAGCGCCTCGGGATCGGCACCTCGCACTTTCTCGGCCAGGCGCACCACCGCGGACGACGGTCGGCCAGACGCCTGTCCCCGGAGCAGGTTCTCCGTGTGCGGCCACCGGGGTCCCTCAGAACCAAACCCCCCATGCTGCGTCGGGCACTTCGGGAAGCCGGGGTACCCTACCGGTGCAGTGCCTGTAAGATCGAGGGCACCTGGGAGGGCGAGCCGCTCACGTTGCATGTCGACCACCTCAACGGCGACTGGCTCGACAACAGAATAAACAACTTGCGTTTTCTCTGCCCGAACTGCCATTCTCAGACAGAGAACTTCGCAGGGAAAAACAAAGGGGCCGTAGCCCAACGGCAGGAGGCAGCGTCTTTAGGTGGCGCGCAGTATGGGTTCGAATCCCATCGGCCCCACAATAGAATCACCAAAAGCGCGGTCACGCTTAAATCCGTGACCGTCAGCGTCACTCTGACGAATCAAGACGCTTTCTTTCTCGAAGATTACGTCAACCGCGAACAGGCAGCGTCGAGATCCGCGGCGATACGTGAGGCGATCTGGCTGCTGCGCGAGTCCGCCCTCGAACGCGACCGCGCGAACGCCTCCGCCGGGCATGACGCGGGTGAAACCGGGCGTGACGCGGGCGAAGCCACCCTGGGGCGGAGCGCGGCGCCCCCGCCGGGAGACCCGAAGCCCCCGGCGAGCTCTCACCAGTCGGAGCCTCCCATGACGGCCGCGTAGAGGGCACCGAGGTCGAGCCCTCCCCGATGGACGACCTTCCCCGCCGCGTCCAGGACGCGATACTCGCACCTGCGCAGCCGTTCCTGCGGCAGGCCGGGAGAGAAGACGGCGAGCCCGGTGGCGTCGGCGGTCGCGATGGCGATCGTCCTGCCCCCCTCCCGTAGCTCGACGCCGGTCCCGGCTCCGCCGGGGACGTAAACGGCGGCGGTCGCGAAGTCCGAGGAGCCGCCGACGGTCGTGGTCCAGCCGACGGGGCGGGAGGAATCTCCCGCCAGACGGCCGAGACGGTCCTGCTCTGTTGATCCGTCAGGGGCGGTGTAGGTCGTCTGGACGGCGAGGAAGGTCGGGGTGCCCGGACCGGAGACGATGGCGACGATGGCGTCGCGGCGGGAGCCGAGGGAACCGCCCCACAGATAGCGATAGGTCAGGCGCCAGGGCGGGGTAGCGAGGGCACCGAGCCCCTGCAGGAGACCTCTGGCCTGTTCCAGGTCCACATGGCCCGGCGCGGCCAGGGAGGGGACACTCGTGTGCGTTACGCCGGGCAGCCTCACGGTCGCCGCCGGGGAGTGCCCGTTCGGGAGCGGATCAGCACGTGGCGGTGGCTCCTCGGCCCCGAGCGGGAGAAAGAAGCGTCTTGACGCACTTCCCTGCACAGCGTCGCATCATGGGCGACGCACCAACCTTGTCACGGAAGGTACGTGAACATAAGGCTCACCCTGCTCGGCACATCAAGCGGCTCGGACGGCTGCCCCGCCCTGTACGCCACTGACCGTGGCACCTAGGTGGTTCAGGGCAAGGTCGTCCACCGGTATGCCCGAGCAGGCTCGCGAACTGATCGCCGCTCTCCGATCGCTGGAGGGCCAGTACGTCGAATGTACCGGCGCATGTTCCGTACTGGCGTGACCCGGCGGATCCTCCCTTCGGGAGGTCTGCTTTCGCCGCTGCTCGCGACGCTGGGAGAACCATCCAGTGAGCCTCCGCGAGGTGAAACCCTCACACGATAAGGACCCCGCGACTTAGCCTGATGGTGAGGAGACCGGAAGGGTGCAAGGTCTATGGCCGAAGCTAACACGGGTTACCTGATCAGACATGAGCGCGAGAGAAGAGGTTTGAGTACCACAGGACTCGCAACTCAGGTGGGATGCACCGTTCGTCATATCGAGTTGATAGAGCACGGCAAGCGCACCCCATCCCTTCCGATGCTTCGGCAGATCGCCAAGGTCCTCGGAGTGCGTACCGCGGTTCTCCTCGGCGAGAATCCTCGGGACTCCCACGAGCCTGGCCGCCCTCAGATCGGCGACATCGAACGGGCGATCTTCACATACAAGACCCTCGCGCCTGACCTCGAACCGCCGGATGCCGAGCAGATCGCCGAACGCATCAGCGCGGCCCGTGACGCCTGGTTCACCTCGCCGAACAAGTACTCGATCCTCATGCGGACCCTCCCAAGGCTGATCAGCGATGCTGAACAGCTCGTGTTGGAAGCCGACGGTCGGCCGGATGACCGTCGTACCGCATGTTGGGTCGCCAGCGATGCCTACATCCTGAGTCGGGGTGTTCTCAAGCACCTGGGGCGGATTGACCTAGCACACCTGGCCGCCGACCGGGCCATGCGCTATGCCGAGGAGACCGAAGACCCTCTCATGATCGCGTGGGCCCACTGGTGTCTCGGCCAGTCCATGCTCTCCGACGACATGCACGAAGTTGCCTACGACGTCGCCCGTCGAGGCATGGAGCGATTTGAGCCCGCGCTCGCTGATGGCGACGACCGGCACCTGTCGGTCTTCGGCGCGCTGAACCTGATGTCAGCAATCGCCCTGACCCGATCTGGAGACGACCAGCAGGCGCGGGAGCTTCTGCGCGGCCCGACCCTATCTATGGCGCAGCGAGTCAACGAGCGGACCAACCATTTCGGATTGGCGTTCGGGCCGACGAACGTGGCTATCCACATGGCCAGCGTCGAATGTGAGACCCGCCGCCCCGAAGACGCACTGCGCGTCGCTGACGACATCGACATCACCCACGCCCCCTCGGTTGAGCGGCGGACCACGCACCTGACCCAGATCGCCCGTGCCTGCGAAGACATCGGGGACGACGTGGCGAGCCTGGTATACCTGCTGCGCATCGAGCGGGAATGCCCTGAAGAACTGGACCAGAAGCGGTTGCTGCGGGAGATGGTGCGTTCCCTAGCTCGACGGGCCCGTCCGTCATGGGCGCCCGAAGTGCGCCATCTCGCCGAACGGCACCACATCCTTCAGTGAGCGAACTCTAAGTTCGCACACAGCGGTTCGGGCTGTGTGAAGACGATGATCATACGGTCATGTCATGGCAGCGCCCCCCCTTCGCGAAGACGTCGTGGTGGACCGCGTCCGGCAGGAGGCGCAATGCGAGTTCCCAGACTGGAGGTTCAGTTCCTCCGGGGGAAACTGGACGGCGCAGCGGGGAAAGGTACGTCGAAGCGCCAAGAGCTTGGCCGAGTTGCTTGCGGTCCTGCGCGTCGTCACGCCTGATGTGCCGGGCTGGAACGTGTTCTGGTCCGACGAGCACCATCTCTACGCCAGCCGTGACTGTCGGTTCACCGTTCAACAGGAGAAAGCTGGTTGCTGGCGGACTGTAGACGCAGACACCCCCGAAGCATTGACGGACCTGATCGCCAAGCAGGAGGAGCGTGCTGGGAGGGCGTGGGCATGACCACCCCCGAGCAGCCTAGCGAAACCGCACTCCGCGATAAGGAACCCGACCAGCTAACGCGCTTCACCGCCCTGCCGTACTTCATCTTCGGCACGACCCCCGGGATGACCGGCATCAGCTACGGCGCCTGCGGTGACTCCGCCCCGATGGGCGGTGTGTCGTGATTCGCTTCAGATCCAGCCACAGAATTCCCCGTCGGGTCGGCAAAGTTGCTGACCGCGCCATTGGCGAGATGCTGCGCGACCTTGGGTATGTCGGACCGGCCATCACCCGCCGCGGGTTCAGGGATGCGATGCGATCGCATGGCCCTGGGCGAGGTGCCGTGGAACCTCGGTCGCGGCGTGATGCCCCTTCTGCTTCTTCCTCTATGGGAGGGGGTATCACGCAGATCTTCGCTCAGCTCACCCGGCCGACAATGCTCGCCGGGCACGAACGTGTGGCCACGAAATGAACCATCCTCCCCGGGGCGCGCGGAGGGCAACAACCCTCGTGGCCACAGGCACGGTTGGTTCCTTCCCCATGAAAGGAACGGCATGAAATGGAAGGATTAGAATTCGATCGGTGGTTCGGTCAGGCCAGAACCCTGGTACTCCAGCCGACCACACTGTGCAACCTCGATTGCGTGTACTGCTACTTGCCGCACCGGCGCATCAGCAATGAGATGTCCCCCAAAGTCGCCCAGGCCGTTGCCGCCTCGGCTGCGGAGCTGGTCGATCCCAACCACCCGTTGGAAATCGTGTGGCACGGTGGGGAGCCCATGGCCCTGGGCCTGGGCAAGTTCCGCGCGCTGCTCGCGCCGTTCGAACAGTTCCGTCACGCGGGACAGATCCAGCACTGCGTGCAGACCAACGCCACCCTCATCGACGACGAGTGGTGCGATCTGCTCGCTCGTCACCAGGTCCGTGTCGGCGTCAGCATCGACGGCCCGGCGGCTCTGAACGCCCGGCGGGTCGATCTACGTGGCCGGCCTGCCTTCGACCGGATCGTGCGTGGCGTTGGCCGCCTGCGTGATCACGGCATCCGCTTCAGCGTGATCGCCGTCGTGGGGGCCGAGGGCATTGAACAGCCGGAGTTACTCCTCGATGCTCTCGCCGACCTGGAGGCGCACACCATCGGCCTGAACGTGGAGGAGATGGAAGGCGTCAACGATCGGCGGTGCGGGATCCCCCAGGACCAGGCCGAGCAGTTCTGGAAGCGGGTCATGGATTGGCGCAGGACCCACAGCGGGGGGCCCGCGCTGCGGGAGCTCGACCGGCTCGCCGATTATCTGTACCTCGCCCGCAGCGGGCAACGTGACGAGTGGTGCAGATACGGCCTCGATCCGATTCCGACCGTGTCGGTGGATGGAGACGTGGTGCTGATGTCGCCCGAGCTGGCGGGCATCAGTGACGACGCCTACGGCGACTTCCTCGCCGGGAACGTCTGCTCTCAGAGCATCGCCAGCATGCTGGCCCATGCCCACCGGCTGCGCTACGTCCGCGAGTTCATGGCCGGCCTGCGGCGCTGCGAAGCCGAATGCGAATTCTGGAACTTCTGCCGAGGTGCTCAGGCGTGCAACCGCTACTTCGAGAACGGCAGCTTCGCCACTACTGAGACCGATTACTGCCGACTCACCCGTCAAGCCCTCATCACCGCTCTGTACACCTCAGCCAAAGAGGAGATCGCGGCATGACCATGTTGGAGTACCTGACCACCGCAGGTGCGAAGGTGATCGATGATCTGATCAGCACCAGCTCCCTGGAGAACCCCGATCCGCTTCAAGCCGCTAAGTTCGACAACAAACCGAGCTGGGACAACAAAAAGGGCGGGTTCGATAACAGGCCGAGCTGGGACAACTGGAGCAAGAAGAAGTAGCAGATGACCGTCGTGGGCGCGGGGTCACCCCGCCCACGACGAGACCAAGCATCTCCCCTGGAAGGCACGATGATGGACACACGGACTGTACGCCAGACGAGCGTTACACTGCCCGACCTGGACGACGCGGACCTGGACGAGGTCGATTCGCTGGAAGGCGAGCATGGTCAGTTGCGCGACTTTCGATACGCCAATGCCAGTCTGCGCGAGCTGTCTTTGTCGGGAACCCAGCTCATGGACGGGCGCATCGCTGACCTCACCACTCAGCGTGCTCGCCTGGACGACCTGAGCCTGCACTCGGTGGAATTCTCCGACTGTGACCTGTCCGGCCTCCGCTGGGTGGACAGCAAGCTCTCCCGGGTCACGTTCACCAACTGCAGGATGCTCGGCGCTCTGTGGGAAAACGTCACGTTCGATGACGTGGCCTTCGAACGGTGCAAGCTGGACTACGCGGCCTTCACCCGGCTCCGCACCGTAGGTTCGGCGATCTTCGCCGACTGCTCGTTGCGGGAAGCTCGTTTCAGCGGGTCTGACCTGAGCGGGGTGGCGTTCAACGAGTGCGACCTGCATCTGACCGAGTTCGACGGCGGCACCTACCGTGCCTGCGACCTGCGCGGCAACGATCTGTCCGGCCTTCGTGGAGTGAGCGCACTCAAGAAGATCATCGTTGATCGGCCGCAGCTCCACGGCCTTGCCGAGGCGTTCGCGGCCGAACTGGAGATCACCGTTAGTTAAGGCTGCACAAGAGGCGGAGACATGGGCGTACGGCTGCTATTCGACCGATTCAGCGACCTCCAGGAACGCATCGACATCGGGGACGTCAGGCAAGCGGGCGACACGCCAGGCTACGACGACGGCGTGGCCGTCGTCCCCCAAGGGAACTGGGCAGCCCTCAGCGAGGACGACGCCGAATGTCTCCGACCCGACGACGCCACCCCGAGCAGCATGGTAATCGAGCTGGTCACCCAACCCCTGCCGATGTCCGCCTCCGATGATCTACAGGGCCGCCTGGACGCCGCGACTGTTCTCAACCCGCTGGAAGGCCGCTGGCCGCGCAGGCGCCTCGCTTGCACAGCCAGCCAACCCGGACAGCTCACCAGTACCGAAGACCCCGCAATCGAACGCCGGATCGGGCTACACATCGACAACTTCGACCGGCGGACTTACCCTGAGCGACATCTCAGCCGCCGACGCCTCTGCCTCAACCTGGGACCTGGCACCCGCTATCTACTGGTCGGCGACCGGGACATCATGGAAATCTGTCGCGCCTTGGGTCAGGACCAAGAGCAGTACTGCCCGCACACCGACGACGTGCGTCAATACATCGCCGACGGATACCTTCTGCGGTGCCTGCGCATCCGCCTGGAGCCCGGCCAGGGATATATCGCGCCAACCGAGCTCGCGCCGCACGATGGCTCCACAAGCGGCGCCCAGAGGTGGTCACTCGCCGCTTTCTGGCTGGGCTGAGCCGAGACAGCCCGCACCGCCGGGTGTCCCATACCTCCGCGCCTATCAGTGCTGGGCAGCCGCAGCCGCCATCGCGAGGTGGCGACGGTGAAGTCCGTATCGTTCCGGAGAGGCGACGGGTCGCGCGGTGCGTCCTCTTCACCGCGCGACCCGGCATTGTTGTGATCCGCCATCACAAACAATCTCTCCCTTTACTCACCCCGGAGGGTGCTCCCGAAAACCATGGTGCCCAACAGGGCGTAAGCAGGGCGTAAACCGCGCACAACGTGCGACCTGAGTCGTATACGCGGTTCCCCCCTGAGGGGGAAGGGCACTGATCTGCGCATACGTATTGTGGTGACGTGTTCGGCAGATTACTCGACTGGAGTCGGCGTCATCCCGGTGTCGTCGACGCCTGCTGGCTGACGCCCTTCCTGGCACTCTCGGTGGCACACGCGTGGTTCGTCACCACGCGGGTGGACGCGGGGATAAGGACTGTCCCATGGTCCGGCGTGAGCGTCGGACCATGGGCAATCCTGGGGTTCGGGCTGGTGACGGTCGTTCCGTTGCTCTGGATGCGCAAGCGTCCTCTCACGGTGTTCGCGGTCATCTCGCTGGGGAGTTTCTGCCAGTGGCTCCTCGGGATCGGACCCCTGACCTTCAACGTGGCCGTGCTCATCGCCATGTACAGCGTGGCGTCGCGGTGCCTGCTGCGCTGGGCGATCGCCGCGGGCCTGGTGGCGGAGCTGGGGCTCGCCCTCTCCTTCGGGCAGATCGTCATCGACCCGGACTTCATCACCTGGGCCAGCCTCTCGGTGTTCGTCATCGCGATCTGGATCGCGGGCATCTACGCCAACACCCGCCGCCGCTATCTGGAGAGCCTGGAGGAGCGGGCCGAGCGGGCCGAGCACGAGCGCGACCAGCAGGTACGGCTGGCCGCGGCGGCCGAGCGGACCAGGATCGCCCGTGAGCTGCACGACGTGGTCGCGCACAACGTGAGCGTGATCATCGTTCAGGCGGACGGCGCGGGCTACGCGATCGACAGCGATCCGGAGATGGCCCGCGAGGCGATGCGGGCCATCTCGGACACGGGTCGGCAGGCGCTGGCCGAGATGCGCAGGATGGTGGGTGTCCTGCGGACCGAGGGCGTGCCCGAGGAGTACGCCCCACAGCCAAGCCTGTCGCAGATGGACGACCTGGTCGCCCAGGTGCGGGCCTCGGGACTGCCCGTCGACTTCCGGGTCACCGGTCCCCCGCGGAACCTCCCCGAGGGGGAGCAGCTGACGATCTACCGGATCGTCCAGGAGGCGCTCACCAACACCCTCAAGCACGGCGGGCCGGACAGCCGAGCCACGGTCGAGATGGAGTACGGCGCGCGGGAGCTGCTGCTGCGGGTGACCGACGACGGCCGCGGCGCCGCGGCCCCCATGAGCCCGGACGGGCACGGCCTGGTCGGCATGCGGGAGCGGGCCGCCATATTCGGCGGGACCGTCGAGGCCAGGCCCCATCCGGGAGGCGGGTTCCAGGTGACGGCACGGCTGCCGATAAGCGAGACCCGGGAGAGCAGGGCGGCGTGACGGAGCGAGAGGAGAAGGTCGGCACCGTAGGTGAGCGGAGCGGAGGGCCCGCCATGGCAAGGTGAGAGGAGAGGACACCGTGACGGGTGAGCGGAGCGGAGGCTCCGCCGTAACGGGTGAGAGAGTACGAGCGGCCGGTGACGAAGTGGACCCGGCGGGGTGAGAGAGCCGTCGGCGGAAGGACGAGAGCCGTCGGCCGGGCGAACGAGAAGTGGTGAACGACCGGTGATTCGCGTGATGCTGGTGGACGACCAGGCGCTCCTGCGGGTCGGGTTCCGCATGGTGCTCAGTGCGCAGCCGGACATCCAGGTCGTCGCGGAGGTGGGCGACGGGGCGGCGGCAGTCGAGGCGGCCAGGACGATCGAGATGGACATCGTGCTGATGGACGTCCGGATGCCGGTCATGGACGGCGTCGAGGCGACCCGTCTGATCTGCGCGGCGGCGGACAGGCCGCGGGTGCTGATCCTGACGACGTTCGACCTGGACGACTACGTGTTCGCGGCGCTGAAGGCGGGCGCCTCTGGGTTCCTGCTGAAGGACGTGCCGCCCGCCGACCTGATCAGCGCCATCCACTCGGTGCACAGCGGGGACGCGGTCGTGGCGCCGAGCACGACCAGACGACTGCTGGAACGCTTCACCGTGCACCTTCCCTCTCCCGGTACGGCCGAGCCCGCCGCGCTCGGCGGGCTGACGGCACGGGAGCGTGAGGTGCTCGTGCTCGTCGCCCGGGGGCTGTCCAACGGCGAGATCGCCGATCGGCTGGACCTGGCCGAGGCGACGGTCAAGACGCATCTGGGCAGGGTGCTGGCCAAGCTGGGCCTGCGTGACCGGGCCCAGGTGGTCGTGTACGCCTACGAGTCCGGGCTCGTCACCCCTCATTCGGCGGGCTGAGGCCAGTCACCGCCCGGCACCCGCCTGTCCGGCGCGCCGAGACGCGTCACCTCGCGCGGGCATGGCAGCCGACGGATTCAAGGAAAGCAGCCCTCGAATTCATGAATGTTTTTCGTGAATATCTTTCCCGTTATTCGGACGCAAACCTCTTCGCCCGCCTCTTCATTTACCAAAAGCGTTGATATAGGTTGTGTTTCGCATGACGGCCGCACGTGGCGGGCGGTCCTGGAGGTAAATCCATCGAAGCCGATTAACGCGGGAGAAAAAGCGAATTATGTCGACGCCGTTCAATGGTGCTCTGATGCTCGTCCACCAGGTCACCGGAACGTACCTGGAGACCGACAACTACAACGACAACCCCAACGAGGCCGTGCAGACGTGGAACGGCGATCCCCTGCAGACGGCCAAGGGCCTTCTCGGGCATCTGTGGTACCTGGAGCCGACCCAGATTCTCGGCAACACCTACCTGATCAAGAGCTACGAGAACAAGCGCTGCCTGACCGCGGGTGTGACGGCTCAGGACTACCCCAGACTCCAGGCTCCCGACGGCTCGTCCAAGCAGGTCTGGTACCTGCTGCGGCCCGTCGTCGGGGCCGACCATTTCGCGATCGTCCCCCAGATCTACCCCAACTACGCCCTCGCCCCGCAGGGGAGCAACGAGCTGAACAACGTGTACGTGGTCCCCGTCCGCCAGTGGGGCGACACGCTGTCGCTGGCCCAGCTCTGGCGGGCCGTCACCCCGCCGGAAAAGTGACCGCGCCCCCGCCCTGACCGGCGGGGAATCGCCGGACAACGGCCGAGCCCCACAAGAAAGAATGGTTTTCGCGGGCTCAGTGAGGAATTCGGCTACGGCGGGGGCACCGCCCGCCGTAGCTTCACAAGATCTTTCCCCACTTTCACGGACCCGCCTGCACGATCCGACCTTTCGGGGCCCCCGCCTACGCGAGCCCGGACTCAGCCGAATGGCCGATGAGGGGCTACATCGCAGGTAGCAGCGCCCCCACGGCGGACATCCCGTGGCTGAAGCGAAGTCCGTCCCGCAGGCTGATGGAGGGTGTTTCCCCCGGCAATAGCGTTTGTCACGTCATAGACGCACGGTTGCCAAGGAGAAGTGACGTGACCATCACCGGAGAGGTCGGCGCGCGGAACGCGCGGGAGGACGCGGCGGCTGCCGTGGTGGCCAGAGGCCTGACCAAGATCTATGGCCAGGGGGACGCGGCCGTCCAGGCTCTCCGGGGAGTTGACGTCTCCTTCGCGACCAGCGCCTTCACCGCGATCATGGGGCCCTCCGGCTCCGGCAAGTCCACGCTCATGCACTGTCTGGCCGGGCTGGACACGGTCACCCACGGGCAGGTGCACATCGGTGAGGTCGAGCTCACCGGGCTGAACGACAAGCAGCTCACACTGCTGCGCCGCGAGCGGATCGGCTTCATCTTCCAGGCGTTCAACCTGCTGCCGACGCTGACCGCCGAGCAGAACATCAGGCTTCCGCTGGAGATCGCCGGGCGCCAGGCCGACCAGGCCCTGTTCGAGAGGGTCGTGGAGACCGTCGGCCTGCGTGACCGGCTCGGGCACAAGCCGACCGAGCTGTCCGGAGGCCAGCAGCAGCGGGTCGCGGTCGCCCGCGCCCTGATCAGCAGGCCCCAGGTCATCTTCGCCGACGAGCCGACCGGCAACCTGGACTCGCGCAGCGGTGCCGAGGTGCTGTCGTTTCTGCGCACGTCGGTGCGCGAGCTGAACCAGACGATCGTGATGGTCACCCACGACCCGGTCGCGGCGTCGTACGCCGACCGGGTGATCTTCCTGCGGGACGGCCTGCTGGTCAGCGAGCTGTTCCGGCCGACCCCGCAGAGCGTGCTGGACACGCTGATGAAGCTGGAGGCCTGAGGTGCTCAGGACGACTCTGGCCGGGCTCAGGGCGCGCAAGCTGCGCCTGCTGCTCACCTCGCTGGCGATCGCGCTGGGGGTCGGCTTCATCGCGGGCACGTTCGTGCTCACCGACACCATGCAGGCCGGCTTCACCCAGACATTCGGCGCGGCCGCCGACAAGATCGACGTCGCCGTGCTCCCCTCCCCCAGCAAGAAAGACAGCCCCGCGCTCCTGTCGGACACCGCCCTGCGAAAGATCCGCGCCGTCGACGGCGTTGCCGACGCCCAGGGTCTCGTGCAGGGCACGTCCGCGCTGATCGGCAAGGACGGCAAGGCCGTGGGAGACTACCCAACCGCGGGGATCTCCATCGTCCAGGGGCGGCTGAACCGCACCTCGATCACCAGCGGTTCCGCTCCGAAGACCACGACGCAGGCCGTACTCGACAAGAACACGGCCAAGACGCGCGGCTTCACGGTGGGCGAGACCATCACCGTGCTGGACTCGAAAAACGTCAAGCACGAGTTCACCCTGGTCGGCCTGTTCGACGTCGGCCTCAACCAGGAGCTGGGCTTCACCGGCGCGGTCGGCTACACCACGGACACGGCCAGGATGATGACCGGGGCGCAAGGCTTCAGGGAGATCGACGTCGCGACCGCCGAGGGCGTGACGCAGGAGGCGGCGCGCACCTCGATCGCCACGGCCCTCGGGGCGGGACACCAGGTCAAGACCGGCAGGCAGTACGCCGACGACATGGTGAAGGCCAACGGCGCCGACAGCCAGTTCCTCACGATGGGTCTGCTGCTGTTCGGCCTGGTCGCGATGTTCGTGGCCGCGCTGGTCATCTACAACACCTTCAACATCCTGGTCGCCCAGCGCACCCGCGAGATGGCGCTGCTGCGCTGCATCGGCGCGACGCGCGGGCAGGTGTTCGGCTCCATCCTGCTCGAGTCGGTCGTGGTCGGCCTGACGTCGTCGGTCCTCGGCCTGCTGCTCGGCTACGGCCTGGGCGGGGGAGCCCTCACCGTGCTCCGCTCGATCGGCGCGCCGCTACCCGAGGCGACCGCGACCCTCACCCCGCGCACCGTCATCCTGGCCATGCTCATCGGCGTTCTCGTCACGGTCGGCGCGGCGCTGCTGCCCGCCCGTTCCGCGACGAGGGTGGCGCCGATCGCCGCGCTGCGCGCCCAGGTCGAGGAGCACACCTTCAAGACGGGCCTGGTCCGAGTGATCTTCGCCGGACTGTTCCTGGTCGCGGGGGTCGGCACCACCGTGGCCGGGGTGAGCATGGACCCCGGCCAGATCCCGCTCATCACGGTCATGGTGGGCGGCTCGCTGGTCTTCTTCGCGGTGCTGATCCTCGGCCCGGTGATCGTCACACCGCTGAGCGCCTTCGTCGGCTGGCTGCCCGGCAAGGTCTTCGGGGTGCCCGGCAGGCTCGCCCTGGACAACTCGGGGCGCAACCCCAGACGCTCCGCGACCACGACGGTGGCGCTCACCGTGGGCGTGACGCTGATGACGCTCATCTCGGTCCTCACCGGCACGCTGCGGCTGACCTACTCCCACAAGCTCGACGACCAGTTTCCCGTCGACTACATGCTCCAGGCCCAGGACCGTGAATCGGGCCTGCCGCGCGCCCTGGCCGAGAGCCTGCGGACCAGGCCGGAGCTGGCCTCGGTCGTCGCGCTCCGCGAGACCGAGGCCAGGGTCGGGAGCAAGGGCGGCACGTACGAGGCGGGGACGTTCACCGCGTCGCCGGACTTCACGCCGGACTTCACCTCGGGCTCGTTCGGCGCCCTCAAGCCGGGGACCGTGGCAATGGCCGACTACGTGGCGAAGGAACTCAAAGTCAAGGTCGGCGACCGGGTCCCGCTGCGCACGACGAAGGCGGGTCGGGTCGAGCTCACGGTGGTCGGCCTCTTCGACTCCCAGAAGACGGACCTGGCGGGCGTGACCGTGCCCGCGGAGGAGTTCGAGCGCTACTTCGGCGCGGTCGACGACAGGCGGATCCTGGTCAACGCCAAGGACGGCGTCAGCCCGGATGCGGCGCGCAAGGTGGTCGAGGCGGCGGCGCAGCCGTACCCGACGGCGAAGGTGGCCAGCTCGACGGATGTCAGGAGCCAGTTCGACGAGGCGCTCGACATGGTCGTGATGATCATCACGGGCCTGCTGGGGCTCGCCGTGCTGATCTCGCTGCTGGGTATCGCCAACACGCTCTCCCTGTCGGTCCATGAACGGACCAGGGAGTCGGCGCTGCTGCGGGCCCTGGGCCTGACCCGGCCGCAGCTGCGGCGGATGCTCTCGGTCGAGGCCCTGATCCTGGGGCTCATCGGGGCGCTGGTCGGCGTGGTGCTCGGCATCACCTTCGGCTGGGCCGCCGCGCAGACCGCGACGACCGAGGTCATGTTCACCCTTCCCGTGCCGCAGATCCTGGCGTTCGTGGCGCTGTCCGGCCTGGCGGGAGTGCTCGCCGCCGTACTGCCGGCCCGCAAGGCGGCACGCGCCTCGATCGTGAACTCGCTGGCCAGCGGCTGACCGGGATCCCGGTCCATGGCCGGGCAGGCACGTCAACGCGTTGACGTGCCTGCCCATGGCGGGTTATCGATCACTTCCGCCCTGTTCCGATCCGGCTTCGTCCGACGCGGAGGGCGGGTTTCCCGCCGAGATCAACTCGCCGCCGGAGAAGAAGCCGGATAGCTGGGCAGAGACGTGCGGTTCTTGCCCTGCGTGAAGCCCTCCGCTGCCGCCATGATCCTCATCAGCGGTAGCCGGACCAGGGCGTCGCGCACCCATCGGCCGGTGCGGGTCTTGGGGACCATGAGGCGGAGATTGGCGCCGATCTGCTGCTTTCTCTCCACCAGCGTGCGATGGCCTTCCTCGTAGCGCCGGAAGGCGAGTTCGTAATCACCGTAGGCAGCCGCGATCTCGCCGGCGAGCCGGTAAGCGCCGACCAAGGCGAGCTCGGCCCCGGCGCCCGAGGCGGGCGAGGCGCAGTAGGCGGCGTCACCCACCAGCGCGATCCGGCCCGTGGACCACGACCGCATGCGGACCTGGCTGAGCGCGTCGAAGTAGAAGTCAGGGTCGGCCAGCGCCGTCTCCAGCAGGTCACGTATCCGCCACGACGGCTCGCCGGCGAAGGCCGCACGGATCAGGTCCTTCTGCTGCTCGACGTCGCGGTGGTCGTAGTCGATCGTCTCCCGACTGCGGAAGATGAAGTACGCCATCGCCTGAGCGTGGTTACCCGAGCGGTAGATGCCGACCATCTTGCCGGGCAGGTTGTACATGGTTATCCAGCGGCCCTCACCCAGCGAGGCGTCGGTGCCGGCGAAGGCGAAGTAGTGGTCCTTGTGGTGCAGGAACTGAGATTCGGGGCCGAAGGCGAGCTTGCGGATCGTGGAGTGCAGGCCATCGGCGCCGATGACCAGGTCGAATCGGCGGGTGGGAGCGTGCTCGAAGGTGACCGTGACGCCGTCGCCGTCCTGTTCCAGCGCCGTGGTGGAGTCGCCGAAGATGTACTCGACGCCGTCTCCGGCCGCCCGGTGCAGGAGGGCGACCAGGTCGCCCCGCATGATCTCCACCCCGCCGGCGTCCGGGATGTCGATACGCGCCACGCTCTGGTCGGCGGCGTCGACGAACTTCATTCCCCGCACATCGGTCGCGGCCGCGCGGACCTGCGCCATGATGCCCATCCGCTCGGCTACCTCGATGGCCTCGTGGCGTAGGTCGACCCCGTTGCCGCCGGTGCGCAGAGCGGGTGCGCGCTCGATCACCGTGGGCTGGAAGCCACGCTGGGCCAGCCAGTACGCCAGGGTCAGCCCGGCGATGCTCGCCCCGGAAATCAAGATCCGCTTGTTCGTCGGCATGGTTCCCCCTAGACTTAACTGAAATGCTCGTTTCAGTTAAGAAGATATGGAAGACGCATTCCAGATGTCAACCGCTCATCCCCGACTCCGCGCGGACGCCGTCCGCAACCGGCAGCGCGCGCTGGAGGCGACCAAGGAACTCCTGACCGACCCCAACGCCGTCATCACCGTCGAGGCCATTGCCGCGAAGGCCGGGGTGGGAGCGGCGACCGTGGTCCGCGCCTTCGGCGGCAAGGACGCTCTCATCGACGCCGCCGTCTCCGGCCTGCTCACACCCCTCGTCCAGCGAGCCCGCGACCTGCTGTCCGACCTACGCCCCGACGAGGCGCTCCGGACCTTCCTCGGCGATCTGCTCGCCTTCCAGGCCGCCCACCACACCATGAACCCCCAAGTGGAGGCCCTCGACCTACCGGCCACCGAAGCCGCGCAAGAGGCCGTGCAGCAGGTCCTCCTGGAGATGATCACCCATGCGCGCGACGCCGGGACCATCCGGACCGACCTCGACGCCACCGTCACCATGACACTGATCGGCGAGTGCACCTACGCGATCGCCAGATCACGAGCGAACTCATCCGAGCTGGCGGCGAGTTACCTCACGGTGCTCATGGGCGGTCTCCGTCCGCAAACGCCCGGCACTCCGTCCGAGACCCGATAAAGGCGTCTCGCACGCTCCTACGGCTGCCCGGTACCTGACCATGTGGAGGTGGTGTGCCGGTGACACGAGTGTCTCGCACGCTCCTACGGCTGCCCGGTACGGCTGCCCGCCGCACGGCTATCTGGGGCGGTGTCCCGGCCACTGGTCCGCGACGGCCTCCGGGGTGAGAAGGGGCCTGATGGCGATCTCCCCGATGGTCTTGTCGATCACCACGCATCCGCCGCCGACCGTGTCCGGCAGCACGCCGGGGTCGTCGGGCTCGGGCTCCTTCACCCAAGCGACATAGCCCTCCTTGAAGGCATAAATCCGGATTTCTATGGCGGAGCCTGAGCTCCGGACCCCGTTGAAGTAGTCTTCCGCGACCGCCCTGGCCTGGTCGAGGTTCACAGCCTCCGCCCCTCCCCGTCGATCACCACGCAGAAGACACCGGTCACCGACTCGTAGAGCGGCTCGACCGCCATGTGACCATGCTGCGCGTCGATCCAGATCACCTCTCCGGCGGCGTTCACCGCGTTCCAGGCGTGGCTGCCGCCCGCGGGCCAGCGGTTGACGATGATCGCCGCGGCGCCGTGTCCCCCCGCCAGCAGCACCTGCCCGATCGGGAGGTAGGCCTGCCTCCCCTGCCCGACGTACTGGAAGCGCTGCCCGAGCCACCGTTCGGCCCGGGCGACCCCGCCCGCCTCACCGGTGAGCAACGGCCTGCCGCTCCGGTCGTACTCGGGCCGCCTGGGCGCGGCGGCCGTCGGCGCGCCGTACCAGGTGGACAGCACGGCGAGCGCGCAGTCCATCGAGTTGGTCGCCCGGAACGGGTCGTCGGCGTCCCCCGCGCCGTTGATCAGCCTGATCCACATGCCCCGCGGGTCGGGAAAGCGCCTGGGCACCCCCTGGCCTGTCATCGGCACGGCCCGGACCATGTCCTCCTGGATCTGCGGGTCCGGCCGCGCCAGCCCTCCCCCCGCGCCGTACGGCCTGCACCTGTCCAGCCGGAGCGGCCGCCACGGCCCCCGCTCCGGCTCCCGGGGCGCCGCCACGACGGCCGACGCCTGATGCTCCAGCTCGAAGTCCCGCCACCGCTGCCCGTCGGCGGTCACCACGGGGTTGTAGACCCCCGCGGGCAAAAACACCTGAGTCACCCGGTCCCCCTCGACCTCGTGTCGCGGCCCGATGCTAAGGGGATCCTCCGCGCGGCGCGGGCGAGTTGACCAGATCGGGGAACGCCCTCACCTCGATCCCCGCGAGGCGGGCCCGACCCCCGGAACGCCGGGGCGCCGCTCCGGCGGGGCGGGGTCACACGGGAGC
This sequence comes from Streptosporangium sp. NPDC051023, assembly GCF_040689595.1. NCBI lineage: Bacteria > Bacillati > Actinomycetota > Actinomycetes > Streptosporangiales > Streptosporangiaceae > Streptosporangium > Streptosporangium sp. NPDC051023. The sequence goes on from NZ_JBFBCE010000018.1 coordinate 112,283, forward strand.
GAACGGTCAGGCGACCTGGACGTCGATGGTGTGCCAGCCGGTGGCGCCGTCGGGACCGACCGGGGCGCGTTCCTCGGTCTGGGTGTAGCCGGTGGCGTCGGTCGCCCGTACCGCGATGGTGTGCTCGCCCGGCGTGGCGTCCCAGTCGTCGACCACCCACTGCCGCCAGGTGTCGGCGGTCGGCGCTGCCGCGAGCCTGGCCTGGCGCCACGGCCCCTGGTCGATCCGGACCTCGACCGCGTCGATCCCCTTGTGCTGCGCCCAGGCGACACCCGCGATCACCGTACGGCCCGCCGGGAGGCTGGCACCGTCCCGCGGCAGGTCGATACGCGACTCGGTCTTGATCGGGCCCTTGGGCGACCAGCCCCTGGGAGTCCAGTAGGCCTCGTCCCGGTCGAAGCGGGTGACCTTGATGTCCGTGACCCACTTGGTGGCCGAGACATAGCCGTAGAGGCCGGGGATGACCTGGCGGACCGGGAAGCCGTGCTCGACGGGGAGCGCCTCGCCGTTCATCGCGAAGGCCAGCAGCGCGTTGCGGCCGTCGAGCACGACGTCGACCGGGGTGCCCGAGGTCCAGCCGTCGGTCGAGGTGCTGAGCAGCATGTCCGCGTCCCTGTGCACGCCCGCGTCACGGAGCACCCCGGCCAGGCTGACTCCCAGCCAGCGGGCGTTGCCGATGTACGGGCCGCCGATGTCGTTGGAGACGCAGCACAGCGTGACGTCGGCCTCGATGACGGGCCGCTTCATCAGGTCGGCGAGGGTCAGCTCGACGGGTCTGTCCACCATGCCGTGGATCTTCAGGGTCCAGGCGCGGGGGTCGACCTGGGGCAGCACGAGGGCGGTGTCGACCCGGTAGAAGTCGTGGTTGGGGGTGACGAACGGCGACAGCCCGCTGATCCTCAGGTCGGCGCCCGCGGGAATCGGCCGGGCGGGAACGGCGGCCCTGGGCAACGTGAGGCCGATCCTGGCCGCGCTCACCGCGGAGCGCCCGGACAGCATCTGCCCGACCACGCCGCTCGCCCCGGCTACGGCGATGCCGCCGAGCGCTCCGATCAGCAGCTTGCGCCGGTCGAACGCGTGAAGATCCTCCCCCGTCCGCATGACGGGTGGCAGCGAGGGCTCGTGCCGTTCTCCGGTCTCCGCTCCGGACGGCTCCGCCGTACCGGGCGAGCCCGGCGCGGCGGGTGTGGCAGCCGTACCCTGCGGAGGCTCCGCGCCGGAGACGGGCTCCACGGCCGCCGTGCCCGCTTCCGCTCCCGCCTCCTCACCGACCGGCACGTCGGAGGCGACGGGAGCACCGAGAACACCTGGGGTGGCAGGAGCGGCGGGCGCGGCGGTGGCGCCAGCGGGTGGAGCGGCCGGGGCGGGCAGTGCCCGCCTGACCAGGAGCCGGAGGGCGACCATGGCGGCGGCCACACCGGCCAGCGTGGGAACGGCGTCCGCGAGACCGGCGTCGGGGCGGGTCAGGGCGGCCAGGACACCGACGACGCCGAAGGCGGCCAGCCCCGCGAAGCCGTACCGGATGTTCCGGACGGCCAGGAGGCCGAGAGCGGCGGCGATCACGGTGAGGACCACAAGGATGCCCGCGACCAGGACGTTCTTGTCGTTCTCGCCGAAGGTCCGGATCGCGAACTCCTTCGCCCCCGCGGGGGCGAGGTCGACGGTGGCGTTGCCGACCGCGAGGACGGGGAACGCTGACGCCTTCACCACCCCCGCGACCAGCAGGGAAATCCCGACCGCGACCGCGCCGGTGACCAGACCGATCAGCGCCGCCGCCCACATGGGCACGCGCCTGTTGCTCTCCATGCTTCAGACGTTACGCCTGGGGAGCGGGGCCGATTCTTACGCGCCGATTACGAACGCCGGGACGGGGTCAGCCGAGTACTTCGGCGATGATGGGGGCGAGGGCGCGGAAGGCGCGGCCTCGGTGGCTGATGGCGTTCTTCTCCTCCGCCGGGAGTTCGGCCGTGGTCCGGATCTCGCCCTCGGGCACGAAGATCGGGTCGTAGCCGAAGCCGTTGGTGCCGCGTGGCACCTCGACGATGACACCGTGCATCGCGCCCTCGGCCACCCGCTCCTCACCGGACGGCAGCGCCAGTGCTGCCACGCACGCGAAGTGGGCGCCCCGGTGCTCCTTCGGTACGTCGGACACCTGGGCAAGCAGAAGCTCCAGGTTCGCCTCGTCGTCACCGTGCTTGCCCGCCCAGCGGGCGGAGAAGATGCCCGGCATGCCGTTCAGCGCGTCCACGCACAGGCCCGAGTCGTCGGCGATCGCGGGCAGGCCCGACTGCCTGGCGACCGCGTTGGCCTTCAACAGGGCGTTCTCGGCAAAGGTCAGGCCGGTCTCGGGAACGTCGCCGATCTCGGGGAAATCCTCGAGGCCGACGATCTCGACCGGCACCGAGGCGTCGGCCAGGATCTGGCGAAGCTCGGTGATCTTCCCGGCGTTCCTGGTGGCCAGGACCAGCCTGTTCGCGGTCACACCCTCAGGGCGGGCGGCGCTCACGCCAGCACCTCGTGCTGCAGGCGGGTCAGCTCCGCGCACCCGGCGGCGCCGAGGTCGAGCAGCTCGTCCAGCGCGGCCCGGTTGAACGGCTTGCCCTCGGCGGTGCCCTGAACCTCGACGAACTCGCCGGACCCGGTCATCACCACGTTCATGTCGGTCTCGGCCGCGACGTCCTCGGTGTAGCAGAGGTCGAGCAGCGGCGTCGAGCCGACGACGCCGACCGAGACCGCCGCAACGGAGTTGATCAGCGGATCGCCGTTGCACATCTTCCGCTCGCGCATCCACCGCACCGCGTCGGCCAGCGCCACGTAGGCACCGGTGATCGCGGCGGTACGGGTGCCGCCATCGGCCTGGAGCACGTCGCAGTCGATGACGATCGAGTTCTCGCCGAGAACCTTGTAGTCGACGCAGGCCCGCAGCGAGCGGCCGATCAGGCGGGAGATCTCATGCGTCCTGCCGCCGATCCTGCCGCGCACCGACTCACGGTCGTTACGGGTGTTCGTGGCCCGGGGCAGCATGGCGTACTCGGCGGTGACCCAGCCCTGGCCGCTCCCCCTGCGCCAGCGCGGCACGCTGTCCTGCACGGAGGCGGCACACAACACCCTGGTGCCGCCGAATTCGACGAGCACCGACCCCTCTGCGTGGGCAAGCCAGCCACGGGTGATGGTGACGGGGCGAAGCTGATCGGGAGAACGTCCATCTGCGCGAGCCATGGACCTCACCCTAGACGAGGAGGCCCGGTGTTCGGACGGTGACCGGGGAGGTACCCGGCCGGCGGCCCTGGCCGGTGCCTCCCCGGTGGTCCGCCGGTGTTGTCGGCATGCCGCGGCGGTCTCCTCCGTCGAGCGCCCGCCCTGCCCCGTACCGCCCCGAGTACGTCATGCGGGAGTACAGCGTGCGGAAATGATCAACAACCGCGCAGAGAACATCAACAACGTCGCAATCGCGAATCGGCACGCTTGTAGGGCGTCGAACACCGGACCCCCCTGAATCGAGTGACGCGATGAACATCCTGTACATCTTCGCGGCATCACTGAGCATCGTCATGATCGCTAACTTCGTGCTCACCGCACACATCACGAGCACCGCCCCCAGAAAGGGGGGCGGCGCGGAATGCGAATCTCCCGGCCCCCTCCTGCCGATCGGGTTCCGTGTCCCGGAGTTCGGCGCCCACACCGTGGACGGGGAGCCGATCTTTTCATGGGAGTTCGACCGGCCGACCGTGCTGGGGTTCTTCACCGCGGGATGTCCCCTGTGCGAGCAGGTGCTCCCCGAATTCGCCGAGGTCGCCAGAACGCTGCGCGCCGCGGGGACGAACGTGATCTCCGTGATCTCCTACGACGGCCACAACCCGCAGTGGCCGATCGGCGACTCCGCGACCGAGGCGCTCGCCAGACGGCTCGGCGCGGTGTCACAGGTCGTCCTGGAGTGGAGCGACGACGCCGTGACCACCGCCCTCCGCGCGACGACGCCGCCGGCGTTCTACCGCGTCGAGCGGACAGACGGAGAGCTGCGCGTCACCGGCCGCGCCTCGTCGCCCCGGTTCCTGTCCGGCCGGGAGGGACCCGACGGGACTTACTCGCCCAGGTCGTAGGTAGCCCCGCTCCGCGCGAGCTCGACCCGCCCCCCGAAGCCGCCTCGCGAGGCGTCGTCAAGGATCCGCCCGGGGTCGTACCAGGGCACGAGGTGGGTCAGCACCAGCGTGCCCACGCCCGCCCTGGCCGCGTGCTCGGCGGCCTGACGGCCCGTCAGGTGCAGGTCGACGGGGAGGTCGGGCTCGTCCAGGAAGGAGGCCTCGCACAGGAACACGTCCGCCCCGGAGGCGAGCTTGACCAACTCGGCCGACTCCCCCGTGTCACCGGAGTAGGCCACGGAACGCCCGCCGTACGAGACACGGAACCCGTAGGTCTCGACCGGGTGGTTCACCGGCGCGGCCGTCACCTCGAACGGGCCGACCTCGAAGACGCCGGGCGCCAGCCGTACGAAGTCGAAGGCCGTCTCCAGCCCTGGCTCGTCGGACATGCCGTAGGCGGCGGCGAGGCGGTGGGGCGCGCCGGCGGGCGCGTAGACCGGAACACGGGGGAACGGCCCCTCCGGGGAGTAGGTGCGCACCACGTGGTAGGGACAGATGTCAAGGCAGTGGTCGGCGTGCAGATGGGACAGGCAGATCGCATCCACGTCGTAGAGGCCGATGTGCCGCTGGAGCGCGCCCAGCGCGCCGTTGCCGAAGTCCAGCAGCATCCGGAACCCCTCGGCCTCCAGCAGGTAGCAGGAGGCGGGGCTGTCAGGGCCAGGAAAGCTCCCGGAGCATCCGATGATCGTCAGTTTCACGGCGGCCTCCTACTTGCTACTTGTCACTTTGTGTTCTCTGTGTCACGCGTCTCACGCCGCCGTCGGCGCGCGGGGTCACACGACGGGCTCCCGTGCTCCGAGGCCGTTCGCGGCGGGGCGCCCGAGCGGGGCGCAACCGTCGCCGAGGGCGTCTCCGACCGCCGCAAGCTCGACGGCCTGGATCTCGGGGCCGAGGAAGCGCTGGCCGAGCCGTGCGAAGAGGTCGGTGTCACCGGTGGTGGCGAACCTGTGCCTGGGGACGCCCCCGGTCGCGGCCAGGCCCCGGTCGTGCAGGATGCGGTAGACGTCCTTGGCCGTCTCGTCAGCGCTGGAAACCAGCGTGACACCGTCTCCCGCGACGTAGGAGATCGGCCCGGTGAGCAGCGGATAGTGAGTGCAGCCCAGGATCAGCGTGTCGCATCCGTCGCGCAGCACCGGTTCCAGGTATCCACGGATGGCTTCGATCAGTTCCTCGCTCGTCGTCTCCCCCCGCTCGACGAACTCCACCAGGCGGGGCGCGGCCACCCCGGTCAGCCTGACGTCGGGCGCGGCGGCGAACGCGTCCTGGTAGGCCATCGACTCGATCGTGGCCCTGGTCCCGATCACCCCGACCCTGCCGTTGCGGGTCGCCTGTACGGCCCGGCGCGTCGCGGGCTGGATGACCTCGACGACCGGCACGTCGTAGCGCTCACGCGCGTCCCGCAACACCGCCGCGCTGGCGCTGTTGCACGCGATCACCAGCATCTTGACGTCGTGCTCGACGAGGTGGTCCATCACCTCCAGCGCGTAGGCGCGGACCTGCGCGATGGTCTTGGGACCGTACGGCTGCCGCGCCGTGTCGGCCACGTAGAAGATCGACTCACTGGGCAGCTGGTCGATGATCGCCCTGGCCACCGTCAGGCCGCCGACACCGCTGTCAAAGATTCCAATGCTTGCTTGCGACACGGTTCCCAAGGTTAGGCGACCTGGGACGACGACTCACGGTAAGAATCCTCACAACACGATCAATCATGACGAAAGGATCAGCCGCGTCCCACCCGGGCGAGCTGCCGAGACTGGGCGACCAGGCGACCGGCGGAGTCCCAGACCTCGACCTCCTCGTCGAACCAGCCGTCGCCGATCATCCGGCCGCTGCCGAGCAGGGTGAGCCAGCCGGGGGCGGGCAGGGCGCGCAGGTGCCAGGTGAGGTCGACGGTGGGAGCCCAGCCACGGGCGCCCGCGGAGAAGACGACCGGCGGAAGGACGTCCACGGCCATCGCCAGCACGTAGGGGTCGGGATCCTTCGGCTCGGCCAGCCGGAAGTAGGCGCGGGTCTCGGGGCGTCCCGTGGGGTTGCCGTGGAGCCAGCCGATGGTCGGCGGGTCGAAGGCCAGCTCCATCCGCGCGTTGAGGGTCAGGCCCGACTCGGGTGCGGGGGCGGGCAGCATGAGGCACTGTTCGATGGGCGGCATGACGGCCGAGGGACCGTCCGTCCAGTCGGGGGCGACGTCGTTCAGCGTCGCGGTCGTGACGAGGGTCTCGATGAACGCGGTGCCGTCCTGGACCAGGGTCGCCCGGGTCATCGCCGCGGTCCGGCCCGCCTTGAGCTGCTCAAGCCTGACCCGGGCCGGGCCGGGAGTGACGGCCCGCAGGAACTGCGCGCTGGTGGTCACGGGATGCTCGTGCGGGGAGGCGTCCATGACGGCGCGCAGGAGCACGGCCATCAGGTAGCCGCCGTTGAGCGGTCCTCCGACGGCGTATCCGGGATCCAGGTGCACGTCATAGGTGTTCTCGTCCACCCGCACCGCCCGCGTCGCCTCGTCGAACTTCGTCATTCACACCCTCGCCGTCACCAGTGGGGCTTCACGACGCCCCCGACCACCCGAACTATATTCCGGATCTGCCACCTTCACACTTCCGGCATATTGCGCATTTCACCGATGCCGAACGTCCGTGTCGCCCCATGCGACACGCGTACCGCCTCGCCGGATGGTCGCATTAGACGGAACAACAGCCTGGTTAGTTTGCTGCAAGCGGATTGCTACCGATGTGCACTAACTTTTCGGGTATCCACGAAGTCCACACTGTGAGTGAGCATGCCTGCCAACAATCCCCCCAACCAGCCGCCCACTCCGGGTCAAGAGCCCGACCGGACGATCGCCTATCGGCCGCAGTCCCAGGGGTATCCCCAGGAGGGCGGTTACCAGCAGCAGGGCCAGCCTGGATACCCGCAGCCCAGCGCGGGGGGTTACCAGCAGCAGGCCCAGCCCGGCTACCCGCAGCCCGCCGGCTACCCGCAGAACTACGGCCAGCAGGCCGCTCCTCAGCAGGGGGGCTACCCGCAGCAGAACTACGGGCAGCAGGTCCAGCCTGGCTACCCGCAGCAGGCCTACGGGCAGCAGGCCGCCTACCCTCAGCCCGCCGGCTACCAGCAGAACTACGGCCAGCAGCCGAGCTGGCAGCAGCAGGGCCCCGACTTCCTCGGCTCGGGACAGCCGCCCGCCCCGCCCGCGAAGAAGGGCAAGGGCTGGCTGATCGCGGTGATCGCCGCACTGGTCGTCGCCCTCGTCGGCGGTGGCGGCGCCTTCGCGGTCAGCCTGCTGAGCGGTGGCGGCACCCAGCCGCACGACGTGCTGCCCGGTGACGCGCTCGGCTATGTGCGTCTCGACCTCGACCCGGCCGCGAACCAGAAGCTCGCACTGTTCAGCATCGCCAGGAAGTTCAGCGTCACCAAGTCCTCCTTCAGCGGCGACGACCCGCGCAAGGCGCTCTTCGACCTGCTCAAGCAGGACAGCGGGAACCTGGAGAAGGTGAACTACGCCACCGACGTCGAGCCGTGGCTCGGGGACCGCGTCGGCGTCGCCGTACTCGCCCCGGCCAAGACCGGCGGCGAGCCGGGATTCGTCGTAGCCGTGCAGGTCACCGACGAGACCAAGGCGAAGGCCGGGATCGCCAAGCTGATGAACGGCGGCAAGTACGGCATCGCGTTCCGCGAGGACTACGCGCTGCTCGCCGAGACCCAGGACCAGGCCGACCAGGCCGTCAAGGCCGCGCCGCTGTCCGACAACGCCAACTTCTCCGACGACCTGAACGCCCTCGGCGAGACCGGCGTGCTCTCCTTCTGGGTCGACGCGGGCAGGGTCGCCGGTTTCGCCCCCGAGCTGGCCGCCCAGAACCCCGAGGCGCTCGCACAGATCAAGAACGTCAGGGTCGCGGGCGCGCTGCGCTTCGACGGCGACTACGTCGAGCTGGCCGGCGTCACCCGTGGCGCGCAGAACCTGGACATGGGCCAGCCTGAGGTTTCCAAGATCGGCGCACTCCCGGCCTCGACCGCCGCGGCCGTCTCGTTCTCCGGCCTCGGCGACATCGTCGGCAAGCAGTGGACCCAGATCCTGAAGTCCGCCGACCAGAGCGGCGCCGGTTTCCAGCAGTTCGCCGACCAGGCCCAGCAGACGTACGGCCTGAAGCTCCCCGACGACCTGACGACGCTGCTCGGTAAGAACCTGACCCTGGCCCTGGACGCGAACGGCCTGGACGGCAACCAGCCGAAGTTCGGCGCGCGCATCACCACCGACCCGGCCAAGGCCCAGGAGGTCGTCGGCAAGGTCGAGAAGTTCCTCGCCGACTCCGGCACCGCCGTTCCGCAGCTCGCCAAGGTCCCGGGAGACGGCACCTTCGTGCTGGCCAGCTCCCAGGAGTACGCCGCCGAGCTGGCCAAGGACGGCGGCCTCGGCGACGACGAGGGCTTCAAGCTCGCGGTCCCCGACGCCGACAAGGCGACCTTCGCCGCCTACGTCGACCTCGACAAGATCGAGAAGCTCTACCTGCAGAACCTGCAGGGCGAGGAGAAGGCCAACCTCCAGGTGCTGAAGGCCGTCGGCATCAGCGGAACCCAGACGGGCCCCGACGCCACCTTCTCCCTCCGGCTGGTGCTCAACTAATGACCCCTCACCCGGCCGGGTGATCCACTCGGCCGAGCGAGAGTCCCACCGAACCACGACGGGCGGGCGTTCTCCGGAACGCCCGCCTTGTCCGGTCGAGATCCCTCTCCGTGGTCCCACACGAGCGGCCGGCTCTTCGCGGAGTACGGCGGAGACCGGCGCGGCTGGGCGAGCACCGGAGGCAGCCCCCGGAACCGGACACCCTCGCCTTCAGCCTCTGAGGCGGGCGGAGGTGCCCGGAGCCGCCGCTGACGATAATGGGCAGAAGACGGTCTCCATGGCCTTGAACATGGCTTCGGCCGGCTCGCTGATGTCCTTGACGCTCAGGGTGGCCGACATCGAGAACTGGAGGTGGCCGTCTTTTGTGAAGAAGGTCATGGCGAGGTAGCCGGCGGTGGTCCCACCCATGACGAAGGCGTCGAGTTTGCCGTCGCAGAAGCCGGGGCCGCCTTCGCCCGGGGGCGGGTCACTGGGCAGCCGGTCGGTCAGGACTCGCTGGAGTGCCGGCGGCAGCAGCTTGCCCTGGGTGAACGCCCGTTTGAAGACGCTCACGTCGTGCGCGGTGGAGACCACCCCTCCGGCCGCTCCGCCGAAGCCGGCGTTGAACTGATCCACATCGCGCAGCCTGCCGTTGGCGTCGGGGTAGTAGCCGTGGCCGTGCGGCCCCTTGATGCCCTCCGGCGGCTTGACGGGAAGGTAGGTCTTGGTCATCCCGAGCGGGCCGAACAGGTGCCTGTGCAGCTCGGTGGCCAGGTCGTGGCCGGTCAACCTCTCAATGATCATGCCGAGGAGGGTGTAGTTGGTGTTGGAGTAGGAGTACTTCTCGCCCGGTTCCCCGGTCCGGGGCCGGCCGCGGCTCCACTTCACCAGATCGAGCGGCTGATAGTGGGTCGTGAAGTCGAACACGTCGAACGAGACGTCTCCCTCGCTCCCGTCCGGGTTTGGCTCGTCGGCGTACCAGTCGGGAATGCCGGAGGTATGCCGGAGCATCTGCCGTACCGTGATCTCGTCGGCCCGCGTCACCAGATCCTCATTCGCCACCGTCGGCAGCAGGTCGCCGAGCTTGTCATCCACGCCCAACCTGCCCTCCTTGACCAGTTGCAGCACCACGGTGGCCACCATCTCCTTGGTCTGTGACCCGATCCGGAAGCGAGCGTTCGCGGGTATCCTCCCGCCCCTGCCGCCCAGCAACCGGGAGCCCGCGCTGCCCAGCCCGATGGATCTCCCATCGACGTAGGCCCCGCCGACGGCCCCCACAACCCCGGGAACCCTGGCCAGCTCCTCCATCGCCTTCTGCACGGTCCCGACCTGCGCCGGGGCGGCGGCGGCAGGCCCGGCATGGGCCATCATCACAATGGCGGCACCGGCGACACCCGCGGCGCCCCGGAGCAGCGAACGCCGGTTCCATTCTCCGTTATTGGTCACGCCTTCCCCTTTTCATGATCATCTTCGCTGTGGCTTTCTGCCTGACGGACGGTCACAGCAGCTCCGGCCGGCTCATCTCGCCCTGCTTGATGAGGGCGACGCCTCCGTACCTCGGCCGCCGTCAACCCCGTCCACTGTCGGCTGGCCGTATCCTCGCTTCGTCCGCGCCATGTCTTGTTTGTGTCACGGCCGCGCCGACGGTGGCCGTCGTCGAGAAACCGCGACATGCGGCAGACAACGCGCGTATTCGGCACCAAGACCACGGCGATCTGCCCGAAGTAGTGGACAGGTCGCTACCGTTACCCCGGGCAGTTCCGGAGGCGGACGCTCTGCCCAGCACCGGCGACGGTGATCTGGGCAGGGCTTTCCAGCACCGTGGCGGCGGCCGTGCACACGATCTGCGCGACGGCCAGTGTGGACAGTTCGCCGGCCGGAGTGGACAGGGTCACCACCAAGCGGCCGGTCGGCTTGGCGGTCACCGAGAACGGGTCGGCGCCGGGTGGGACGTCGGTGGTGAGTCCGTGTGCCTGTTCCGTCGCGGTGGGTCCGGCTGCCAGCAGTGCGAGCGTGTCCGCTTGGGACAGTCCACGACCGGGCCGCGTTACCGCGCTGAGCCGGCCGTTCTTCACCAGGTAGAGGGTGATCTTCATGGCTGGTGCGACGGTTGGTCCGACGGTTGGTGCGACGGCTCCGCTCGGCGGGTCGCCGGCGGAGATGGCGTCGCTGGGTTGCACGCCGCAGCCGGCCACGGCGACGAGCGATACGAGGCCCGCGGCGAGCACGCGGCGGGCGAGCCCGGTCCTCACTCGGGGCCCCCGTCCAGATCGGGTACCGGATCGTGTGCTCGGCGTGGCAGGCGCAACGTGAAGATGGCGCCGCCGTCCGGGGCGTTGGTGACGGTGAGGTCGCCTTGATGCAGGCGCGCGTTCTCCCGCGCGATGGCGAGGCCGAGGCCGCTGCCCTCGGACCTGGCCCTGGCCGCATTGGCCTTGTAGAACCGGTCGAACACGTGCGGCAGCACCGCTTCGTCCAGCCCTGGGCCGTGGTCGCGAACCTCGAGAGCGATCCAGTGCGGGTCGGCAGACAGCCGTACCGACACCGGTGGCTCGCCGTGCCGCAGGGCGTTGCCGACCATGTTCGCGAGGATGACGTCCACTCGGCGCGGGTCCAGCCGTGCCGTCACCGCGGGTGGAAGCTCGGTGTGCACCGGCTCCGACCAGCCCCGGGCCCGCAGGGTCGCGCGCACCAGCTCGGCCACGTCGATCTCGTTCAGCGCGAGGGCCGCCACACCGGAGTCGAACCTGCTGATCTCGATGAGGTCGTTCACCAGAGCGGTGAGGTTGAGCGTCTCCTGGCTGACCAGCCGGGCGGCCCTGCCGGCGGGCTCGGGCAGCCCGGCCGCCTCCTCGTCCAGGACGTCGGCGACCGCGGCGAGCGCGGCCAGCGGGGTGCGCAGCTCGTGGGACACGTCGGCCACGAACCGGCGCGCGTCGGCCTCCATCTCGCGCAGCTGCGTGACGTGCCGTTCCAGCTCCGCGGCGGTGTTGTTGAACGTGTGTGCCACCTCGGCCAGCTCGTCGGAGCCGCGCACCACGATCCTGGTCCGCAGCTCGCCCTCGCCCAGCAGGCGTGCCGCCCGGCCGAGCTCGCGCACCGGGCGCAGCACACCCCGGGTGGCCAGCAACGCCAGGACGATCGCGAACGCCAGGGCCACCCCGCCGGTGAGCCAGGCGCGTGCGGCGAGCTCGTCGATGCTGCGCTGTTCGGCAAGCAGGCTGCGTGCGGCGTAGACCTCGATACCCGATACCCGCGCCGTGCCGTCCGGCTCGGCGATCAGCAACGGCGCGCCGATGATCAGCCAGGGCACGCCCTGCCACACCACGCGTTGCCACGCGATCTTGCCGTCGGCCACCACCCGCCGCAACTTCGGGGAAATCACCCCGAGATCCGGGGCCAGCACCCTCCCGCCCGGCCTCCCTGGTCCCGGCGGGGCCAGCGCCCTCCCGCCCTGCCTCCCGGGCCCCGGCGGAGCGACCGGCGAGTGCATCTCGCGGTAGACGGCGACCGCAAATTCCACGCTGTTCTGGTCGGGCACGGCGGCGGCGATGTCGCCGAGCTCGGCAGGGCCCGGCGTCGCACTCCGCAACGGGTAGAGCGCCTGCAGGCGGCTTTTCATCGCCTGCACCGTGGCATCCTGGGTCCGCTGCAGGATGGCGATGCGGGCCTCGAGGTAGCTCCCGCCGGCCACCGCCGCCGCGGTGACCACGCACAGCAGTGCGAACGCGAACAACAGCCGGGCACGCAGCCCCAGGCTCGGCCGAGGTGCCATCGGCCGCTTCACACCGGCCCGAACCGGTACCCGAACCCACGTACCGTCTGCACGTAGACGGGCGCCGCCGAGTCGTCCTCGATCTTCGCGCGTAACCGCTGCACGCACGCGTCCACGAGACGCGAGTCGCCGAAATACCCGTGCTCCCACACCGACTCCAACAGCTGCTGGCGGCTGTGCACCCGGCCCGGCGTGCCGGACAGCTCGAGCAGCAGGCGCCGCTCGGTCGGGGTGAGGCCGACCGGCACGCCGCACTTGGCGACCACCAGCCCGGCCCGATCGATGGTCAGGTTCCCGTACCGCTCCAGCTCCGCCTGATCCCGGCCGATCCGCCGGAGCACCGCGCGAATGCGTGCCTCGAGCACCCTGGGCCGCACCGGCTTGACCACGTAGTCGTCGGCGCCCGCCTCCAACCCGGCCACCACGTCGATGTCATCACCGCGCGCCGTCAGCATGATGATCGGTACCTCCCTGGCGGCCCGGATGCGGCGGCAGACCTCGAACCCGTCCATGCCAGGCAACATCAGATCGAGCACGACGACGTCGGGAAGGTCCATACGCAGCCGGTCCAGCCCCTGCTCGCCGGACTCCACCGCGCTCACCCGGTACCCATGCCGGGTCAAGGCCAGCTCAAGGCCCTCCCGCACGGCCGGGTCATCCTCGATCAACAACACTCGCGACACGCCACCGAGTTTCACAGCACGCTCCGTACCTCGCCCGCCGGTCAACCTCATCCACTGTCGGCCGGCCGTGTCCCCGCCTCGTCAGTGCCATGTCATGGTTGTGTCACGGTCGCCACCGTCGAGAAACGGTGACAAACGGCGGACAAAGCACGCACATTCGGCGCCAATCGTAGTCGCCATGAACGAACCACACACCCTCCCACCTCGGCCTCGTGACCGGCTGTTCGCCGCGGCCACGCTGGCACTCGCCGTTCTCCTACTGCCCGCGGCGTTCGCCCGGCATCCCGGCCGCGCCCGCGAACTGGCCTGCCGCTGGGCGTTGCGGATGCGATTTCCCGCCGAGGACCTCACCGGGCTCACCGACGGCGCCCTGGCGGCGTTCACCGCGGCGCGCACCGAGGCGCTCTGGCGTCACGGCCAGCTCATCGGCCTCACCTCGGGATACCGCGATCCCGTTGTCCAGCAACGGATGTTCGACGAGGAGGTGCGCCGCTCCGGCTCCCCGGCCCTGGCACGAATGCTCGTGCTACCACCGGCGCAATCCAGCCACGTCAAGGGCATCGCGCTGGACGTGCGCCCCCGCGAAGGCGCGCGCTGGCTCGAGGAACACGGCGCCCGCTACGACCTCTACCGCATCTACGACAACGAATGGTGGCACTTCGAGCACCGCCCAGACAGCGGTGGCATGCCACCACGACGACTACCCCACCCCGGCGTGGGCCACGTCATCGAGAACGGAGACCAGATGGACGAGTCGTCCAGCACCTGCAGTAGCCGGGCTGCCGCGATCGCAGCGGCAGGATCCCCTCACCGCCGGCTTGCGCCAGTCCCGTGATGCCGGGGTTCGGTGCATCGCGGGCGTATCGAAAGTCGCATACGCCACCGCAACAGTCCTCCGTCTTCAGCGAAGGCATGGACCACAGCGCATCAACAGTCAGTCTGACGATCGGGAAAGGACCGTGATCATGGACTCGGATTCCGTACGTGGTATCGACCGGCGGCGGCTGCTCGGGTGGGGCGGGTTGGCGGCCGCCGGCGTGGTGGCGGCCGGTGCGCCGCCGGTGGGCGCCCAGCCCGGCCACGCCGCCCCGGCCCCAACCGCCCCCGACGCAATCCCGCCGGACACCCGGCCCGGCGGGGCCTACGACCGGTACGTGGCGAAGCTGGCCGCCGAGGACAAGTTCTCCGGCGTGGTGCTGCTGTCGCACCGGGGCCGGACCGTGCTGTCCCGCAGCTACGGCATGGCCGACAGGGAGAAGGGGATCCCCAACCACAAGGGCGTCGCGTTCAACCTCAGCTCGGCGGGCAAGCCGTTCGGCGCGGTGGCCATCTTGCAGCTGGCGCAGCAGGGCAAGGTGAAGCTGTCGGACACGGTGGGCACCTACCTGACGGGCTTCGCCAAGGAGATCGCCGAGCAGGTGACCATCCACCACCTGCTCTCCGGCACCTCCGGGCTGAACTCCCCGGAGGAGGACCTGCAACGCATCTTCCAGAGCCGGGAAGAGGTGCACGAGTTCTACGAGCAGTGGGCCCGGCAGTCGAAGCAGGTGGCTCCCCCCGGCACTCCCACCGATCACGCCGGCTCCGAGGTCGCCATCCCCGCGCTGATCGTGGAGGCCGTAACCGGCAAGACGTACTGGAACTACGTCGAGGAACACATCTTCGGGCGCTGCGGCATGACCGGCACGGCGTTCTACACCAGACCGCAGTGGCTCACCGACGAGCACATCGCACACTCGTACATGCGGCAGGCCGACGGCAGCGTGGTGGACGCCGTCCGCAACCTGGACAAGGGCAGCCCGGACCCGTACCAACTAGGCAAGAACCCGGGCCGCCTCTTCATCGATGCCCCCGGGGACGGCGGCTTCGCCACCGCGCCGGATCTGGTCCGGTTGTTCGCGCACGCGCTGGGCGACGGCACGGTGCTGGAGCGCCCCTGGGCCGAGGTGCTCACCGGGGCCAAGATTCCCCACGGGGAGCACTCGTTCGGGGCTTACACGATGCCGACCAGCATCGTCAACGGCCAGTGGGTGATCGGGCGCGCCGGCGTCAACCCCGGCAGCGCCGCCAGCTGGAACATCTACCCGTACACCGGCTGGGTCGGCGTCATCCTCAGCAACTGCGACCGCGTGCCGTTCCGGGAGATCATCCAGCGGGAGATACAGGCCGTCACCGGGGGTTCGCCCGGCGGCGGGGGTGGCTGAGGTGGTCCGGCGGCTGACACTAAGAGAAGGGATCTCCTGAGCCCGGCGTGCCAGACGCGCTCCGGCCGATCTTGTCGAGCAGAAGCTTCGCGGCCAGCTCCGCCCCGTCGGTGCGGACCGTCTCGGCCACGACGGCCGCGCGGGCACCGGTCTCGGGGGCCAGGGCGATCTTGAGTACGGCCGACAGCGACTCGGCGGTCGGCGTCGGACCGTCGTGTCCCGTGCCGATGCCCAGCTCGGATACCCGGCCCGCCCAGTACGGCTGGTCCGCGACCTGGGGCACCAGCACCTGCGGTGCCCCGGCACGGGCCGCCGTCGTCGTGGTGCCCGCGCCGCCGTGGTGCACAACCGCGGCCACCCGACGGAACAGCGCCTGCTGGTTGACCTCGCCGACGACGAAGCAGTCATCCCGGTCATCGATCCGGGCCAGGTCGGCCCAGCCACTCCCGAGCAGAACGCGGCGACCCTGTGTCCGGACCGCTTCGATGACGGCCCGGGAGAGGTCCTGGGCGTTCGCGCCTCGCATCGGCATGCTGCCGAAGCCCACGTACACCGGCTCTGCACCGGCGGCCAGGAACGCCTCCAGGTCACCCGGAAGCGGGCGCTCGTCCATCCGGATCCATGCGCCGGTCTGCGCCACGTCGAGCTCCGCCGTCTCCTGCCACGGCCCCAGGACCGGGTCAACCGCGAGGAACGGGTGATCGGTGAAGACATGGTCGCGGATGCCGTCCACCGGCGGCAGGCCGATCGAGATCCGGTGGGCATTGATCATGTCGCCGAACAGCGCGTTCTTGTGCTCGGCGTTGAGGTCCCACAGCTCCCGGTTGTCGGTCACCTCCGCGGGGATCACCTGGCCCGGCCAGGGGCGAGGCGGGTGGTGCGGCGACGGCAGGTAGCACGGGGACAAGGACGTGAACACATAGGGCACGCCCAGCTTCTCGGCCGCCGCCCGCGCACCGGCCACGGCCGGGAACGAGCCGGTGGCCACCACTGCGGCGCAGCCCTCGGCCACCGCGACGACCGCCTCGTAGGCCATGGCGGTCAGCTCGGCGGCGATGTCGGACAGGCCCGCCTGCGCCTTGCCGGGGACCGCCCCCGTCGCCAGCGCGCGGATCGGCCAGCCGACGGGAGTCAGTGGCACGTCGACACTGTCCAGCAGCTCCGCGAAGTCCGGCGGCGCGCACACCCGCACCTCGGCGCCGAGAGCCTGTAGCTGCAGCGCCAGCCCCAGCATCGGCTCGACGTCCCCGCGCGACCCGTAGGTCATCAACACAACGTGCATTCCGCAGCCCCCACTTTCCGTACGTTCCGGCGTCGAGGGGTGATTGTGCGGTATGACCGGGGCCTTGTGGCAAGGCCCCCTATGCGCTATATGTTGGTAGTGGCAAGGAGCGGATATCCCCCTTGCCCTTTTTTATTGCTTCGCCGCCCAGTAGGTAGCCCCTCCCGCCTGGGAGACGACTCCCATAAGGGATCGCCCAGCAGTTCGCGAGACACCGGTCGAGTTCGGCGCGGCGGCTGTCGTCAGGCTTGAGCTGCCGAACACGGGCAATGACATCGAACTCGGGAGCGGGCGACGCCAGCGTGGATCAACGACCCAGACAAACGGGAGAAGCAGACACAGAACAACTGAAGTGACCGTGTCTCACCAAGCTTGACAAGTTCCGTCCCGCGAGCGCCTCTCTGACTGTTCCCGCCGCCGGTTCACATGATGAGGACCCGGGCATGGCCGCTCGGTTGATCAGGCCGACTCTTCGAAGTCGCCGTTCTTGATGTCTCCGATGAAGGCGCGCCACTGAGAAGAAGTGAAGATCAACGCGGGACCGCTTCGGTCCTTGCTGTCACGAACACCGACACGTCCACTGGCCAGCGAGGCGACCTCAACACAACTGCCACCATTCCCACCGCTGAGTGTGCTCTTGCGCCAGACGGCCCCGGACAGCTCTTTATGGGACACCCAAATCCCTTCTTTCCGCACTAGAGATCTTCTTCGGCGAACTTCGCGATCATGGCAACTGACTCCCGTGGATCAAGAGCCGAAGCGCGCAAATGGTCATATGTCAGCGTATACGCCCTTAGTTCTTCGGGCTTCTCCAGATAAAGGCTGCCGGTCACGTACTCCACATAGGCGACCTCGTTCTCTCCTTCGGAGAAGGACAGGATGGCGAACGATCCGAGCATCGCAGCATGGGCACCCACCGCGTACGGCAGAACCTGAAGGGTCACGTTTGGCTGAGCCGAGATATCCACAAGGTGCCTGAGCTGCTTTTTCATCACCTGCGCGCCACCGACGCGGCGGCGCAGAGCGGCCTCATTCATGATCGCCCAGAGATGCATGGGCCGTTCGGATCGAGTGAGGACGCCTTGGCGGGCCATTCGCAAGCTGACGTGACGCTCTATCTCGTCAGGTGCATCAGTCACCTGTGCCGCCTGATAGATGGCGCGAGCGTAGTCTTCGGTCTGCAGGAGACCGTGGACAAGCTCAGGCTCGTAGTTCCGAAGCGACGACGCCTCCGCTTCGAGTCCTACGTAGACCTGGAACCACTGCGGGATGACGTCGTTGTAAGCGTGCCACCATCCTCGCTCCTTCGCCTGTTTCGCCAGCTGAAGGAGTGCTTCGTATTTGGCTCCCTCGCGAAGCCCGTAGAGCTGGAGCATGGCGCGGACATCGTTGACGGAGATCCGCAGCGTCCCTCCCTCCACCTTGGTCATCCTGGACGTGGACCAGTCCATGTGAGCGGCCACTTCCTCCTGCTTGAGACCGGCCTCGCCCCGGAGTCGTCGCAGCTCTTGTAGCAACCGACGGTGGCGGACCGTCGGCGAGAAGCCAGCCAAGAGTCTCCCTCCCTCTACCTATCTGTCCGTGCACGCATCGTAGTGAATCTTTGACCGATTGTGGCAAAGTGCTTGCAGGTTCACTTTTGCAGGTGCAAATTCAGCATGTGCCTTCCGGCGGGTGGAGGGTACCGCCGCCACCGGAAGCCACGTCGCTCGTTCCGTCCTGTTCCTGACGACGAAGACGCCACGACAAGACGGCCAAGGCTGGCGACGAACAGCTTCGAAGTTCATTAGGGGATGGACGGCAGATGAGAGCGAACACCCAGGAAGGGTGGGGTGGCTATCTGGTGAGGCTGGCGTGGGAGTTGGACGAGTTGGGGTTCGACTCCACGGTCAGGTTTCCTCCCGGTGGACCGCCGAGCCTGGAGATCTTCGCCCCCTCGGAGCGGCCGGAGGGCTGGGGCGTGCGGCGGGGCCGCGCCTCGGCCTTCGTCCGGAACCGATGGCGCGGGTGGAGCCGGCGGGAACGGCAAGGCCGGGATCGAGGGCAGGGCGGGGCCATCTGGCCACGGGGGCGGGAGGTCTCCGAGCGGGTCCTGAGAGCGGCGCGGATCCTGGAAACGGCACGGATTCCGGAAGCGGTTCGGATTCCGGGAGCGGCGCGGTGAGGGCACTGGGGCTGCTGGGGCAGGTGGACCTGCCCGCGGAGGACGCGGCCGTCCCCCGCGCCCGCCGCTACGTCCGCGACCTGCTGAACGGCGTCGGCCACCCCCAGGCCGACGACGCGCTGTTGCTGGTCAGCGAACTCGTCACGAACTCCGTACGCCACTCCGACTCCGGCCGCGCCCCCGGAGGGCGGGTCGTCGTGGCCGCCTCCGTCCATAATGGAACGCTCCATATCGAGGTCATCGACGCCGGATCGGCCGGGCGGCGGCCGTACGTCTCCTCCGATGTGAGCCCCGACAGCGGCGGCGGGCGCGGGCTGTGGCTGGTCCAGGAGCTGTCCTCGGCCTGGGGCTGGTACGAGACGACGGCCGGTCGCGTGGTCTGGTTCCAGCTGGCGAGCCGTGAAGTCCAGGAGGTCCCGACGTCACAGAGACGCGGGGGCGACGCCGGCGAGCTTGGCGAGGAAGCGGTCGATCTGCTCCTCCAGCGGGGGCCAGGGAAGGTCGGGCTGGTTGACCCGCATGGAAACGGAACCGTGGACGGCCGACCTCAGGTCGAGTGAGACCAGCGCGGCGTCGTCGGCGGGGGCGAGCCCGGCGTCCATACACCGCTGGACCGCGACGGTGGTGCGCTCGGCCAGCTCCCGCTTGAACGACATGTCAGCCCGCTGGTTGAGGGTGCTCTCGTGGAGCACCTTGTAGAGGCCCGCGTGCTCGCGGACCCAGGTGCCGAGGAACAGCAGCCGGGCGCGGAGCCCGGCCACCGGGTCGGCAGAGGCAACCTCGACCTCGTCGAGAGAACACACCAGGTCGTGGGTGCAGCGCTCCAGGGCGGCGAGCACGAGGGCGTCCCGGTCGGCGAAGTGGATGTAGACGGAGGTCGCGGCGATGCCGACCTCGCGCGCCACGGCGCGCAGTGACAACGCCTGGTCGTCGCCGAGCTCGTCCAGCATCCGCAGGGCGGCGGAGACGATGTCCTCTCGCAGCCGTTCCCCCTGGCCTCGGGGGTTGCGGCCCCGGGAGCGGTCCCGGGTGTCGCCCTGGGGCGCCTGAGTGCCGCCCCGGGATGCCCGGGTGTCGTCCTGGGGGGTGGATGAGGTCGCGTCCATGACCGCCATTGTATTGAGACAACCGTTGCACTACAGTCGTAGCGCTACAGCTGTTCACTCAAGGAGGAAGTCATGAATTCTCCGTCCGAGACCCAGGTGAAGGCGCTGGACCCGGTGTTCGCGGAGATGAGCGCCGCCACCGACCGCGAGGTCTGGGAGGGGATCCCGGAGCTGACCACGCGGGAGAAGATCCTGCTGTGCCTCGTCGCCGACGTCTGCCAGCAGACCCTCGGGCTGCCCTTCGAGACGCACGTGACGATGGCGGCGGAACACGGCCTCTCCGCCGACGACCTCCGGGAGCTGCTCCGCTTCATCTCCTACGACAGCGGCTACCCGGCGGCACTGGCGGCACTGGTCCGCCTGGTCGACATCGAGCGTGAACGGGGCCTGGCAGGGCCCGTGGGACAGGGCCACCCCCTGAATCTGGACGATGCGGGAAGCCCGATCCCCGCGCCGATCCGGCAGGCCGTACGCGACCTCGACGCCCCTTTCGCCGACTACATGGACCTGCAGTCACGCATGCGCGGGGGCATGCGGCGGATCAGTCCTCGTGAGCGCGCGTTCGCGACGATGACCGTCGACGTCCTGTACCAGACGCTGGAGGAGAGCTTCCGCACCCATGTGACGCGCGCCATCGGCACGGGCGCCACCCCCGACGAGGTTCGTGCCGTCGTACGGTTCTCCGCCCAGTTCGGCATGACGAAGGCATGGCGCGGCCTCTGGGTGCTCAACGCGCTCCTCACCGAGACCGGAACGGTCTCCGCCTGACCGGGCCGGTCCCGCCGGGGCTTGGTGAGACGGGGGCACCGCCGGCCCACAGCCGACAGTGATCCACATCACAGTCCCGCGAGCGGAGAACCCTGGGCCACCCGGTGGGCTACTCACCGGGCAGATCCTCGCGCGACCAGGGATCACCTCAGCTACACGGACCGAGAACCCTTAAAAGGAGAGCACCGTGAACAAGAGAACGATCGCCGCGATCGCCGGAATGGGCCTGATCGTCGGAACGCTCGCCCTGGGAGGCAGCGGCGCGCTCGCCAGCGACAGGGACGACACGCCCGGCGAGGTCACCGCCGCGACGGCCACGCCGCAGCCGCCGCAGGGCGCCAGGGCGGTCGTCCAGCTCAGCCCCAACCCCGCCAAGGCAGGCCAGGAGGTGACGATCACCGGTAACTGCGGCGGCGGAAAGAAGCTCAGCGCGGTAGCCAGCGGATACGGCAGCGTGACCGCGCTGGAGAACGTCCAGATCCTCAACGACGACCCGAACGGATTTGTGGCGAAGGGGACCGTCTCCTCTGAAATCGGGGGCGGAGTCGGCCCCGTCTTCGTCGACTGCGACGGCGAGGCGGGAGTGGCCCTCCTGGTCACCCACGTCTGATACGGAAGGAGAATCGTCCGGTTCATGGGACGGCCAGGAGCCGGTTGAACCGATCACGCGACGTTGAACCGATCACGGGGAAGCGACGTTTCACCGGTGTGAGGCGTCTCCCCGCGATCTCGATCGCTCTGGCCGTGATCGTGACGTGTGCCACGACTGTGCTGGTCTCACGATCAGTGGCCGGATCAGCGTCCGTGCCGCCATCGTGCCCACAGCGGTGGGGCGGGGACGCACCGGGCGGCTGGGTGCCCGGCGTCACCGACGTCGCCGGGGCCGAGAAGTCACTCGTGCCCGGCGAGCCGGTCGCGGCGATGATCTGCGCCTACCCCGGGGACAACGCACAGCCGGGCGGCGAGCGGCTCTCCGGATCCCGGACCCTGGCGGGTGGGGCCGGGGCGATGGCCCACGACCTGGACTACCTTCCTGCGGGCACGGCCGCGTACGGGGGACCGTGCACGCTGATGGGCGGGCCGATGACGAACTACCTCATCCGCTTCGTCTACGCCGGCGGAAGCGTCCTGTGGGTGGGCAGTGCCGAGGAGGTCAACTCCTGTGTGACGACCACGAACGGCACGGTCAGCAGCCACTCCTACGTCGGGCGGGACATCGCCGCCGCCTACCGGACGGGAAGGTGGGAGCCCGTACGGCCCGCCGACCCCTGCCGGGAACAGCCGACCGGACGCCGGGGCCAGGACAGGCGGATGGTGCCCGACGGTCCCGTGTCGGTCCTGGTGTGCGGGCAAACCTCCCGACGCATCGGAGAACCTCCCCGGCAGGAGTTCGACGGGAGGACGGCCGAGACTCTAACCGAGGCCCTGAACTCCCTGGCCAGCCGACCGAGCGACAACACCTGCCAGAAGATCGAGGGGGTGGGAAACCGGTCGTTCCGGCTCCTGTTCCGTTACGCGGACGGCCCGCCCGCGAACGTCTGGATCTTCACCGGTTGTGTCCCCGGGGCGGACAACGGGCTGCTCCAGGCGGATCTCAGCGACTCCCTCCGCACCCGGATGCGGGCCATCCCGCTCGCAGAGGAAACGGGCACTCCTTGATCACGACGTGCTGATCGGTACGGCGGGCACCGAAGGCGACGGTGTTCTCCGGAACACCCTGGGACTCTCCGCCCCTCCGACTCTCCGGAACGCCCTGGGACTCTCCGGTGGCGATCAGGATGGGCGTCGGCCGCCATCGGCGGGGAGCCACGCCGCGAGGGCGTCGAGGATCGCGCCGAGCCCGAACTCGAACTCGTCGCCGAAGTCGTAGCCGGGCCGCAGGACGTGCTCGGTCGCCATCTCGACGAGGTGGGGGTACTCGCCGGGGGAGAACCCCTGCATGATCGGTTCGGTGACCTCGGTGGCGGTGTCGGGGCCCTGGAAGGGCAGCGAGGCCTCCTGGAGCGCGAATCCGTACACATAGCTGTCGAGCAGGGCGCAGGCGTGGGCGGTCATCTCCACCGAGAAGCCCGCCCCGCGCAGGGTGCCGATGGTCTGGTCGTGGTGTCGTAGCGTCGCGGGGCCGGGAGTGGCCCGTGACTCCAAAAGCCCGATCGCCCAGGGATGGCGCCCCAGCACCCGGCGGGCCGAGATCGCCCGCAGACGCATCTCCGAGCGCCAGTCGCCACCGGGTGACGGCAGGTCGATCTCACCGAAGACCAGATCGACGATGCCGTCGAGAATCTCCTCCTTGTTGGAGACGTAGTAGTAGACCGACATGGGCTTGGCGTCCAGTTCGCGGGCGAGTGAGCGGATCGTCAGCGACCCGAGTCCTCCCGCGTCGGCGACCTCGACGGCGGCGCGCAGCACCCGTTCACGGCTGAGCGGAACACGGTCCCGAGCGCCGCCGCTGATCGGCTTCGACACCTTACCTCCCGGCGATAGCGCGTCCGTACTTAGTACGATACCTTCTTCGTACTAAGTACGATGACCACGTCCGGTCACCTGTGAGGAAAGAAGCCATGTCGACGAGAACCATCGGAAGAATCGTGGGAGCCCTGTTCCTACTGGCGTTCGTCGTGTACATCGCGGGCGGCGCCCTGGCCGGTGCCGAGCCGCAGGCCACGGACACGCTGTCCACCGTGGCGGACGACCAGACGCGACTGTCAGTGGGAGCCCTGCTGATGCTGGTCAACTCCGCCGTCGTCATCGGCATCGGAGTGCTGACGCTGCCCGTGCTGAGACCGCACGGCGAGATCTCCGCCTACGCGTATCTGGCCGGCAGGACGGTCGAGGCGGTGGTGCTCGCCGTCGGAATCGTCTTCCTGCTGCTTCTGGGGCCGCTCGCCCAGGAGTACGTCCACGCCACCGGTGACACCTCGGTTCTGTCGGCGCTGGGACGGATCGCGAAGGAGGGGAACCGATACTGCTACCAGATCGCGATGATCTCGGCCGGAGTCGTCGGCATGCTGTTCTGCCGCGTGCTGTTCCGCGCACGGCTGGTGCCCCGCTTCATGGCGGTGTGGGGACTGGTCGGCTACGCCGTCTTCCTGGCCGGGATGATTCTCGACGTCCTCGGCTATGGCGTCGGCGTGTTTCTGGCGGTGCCGGGGGGCCTCTTCGAGGTCGCCCTGGGAGCACTGCTCATCGTGAAGGGGTTCGCCACCGGGCAGGGCCGAGACCGCGACGGACTGGCCGGTGACCCGCCGCCCACCGCCACGGCATCCCTCGCGCCACACATCGCCTGACGAGACCCGCCCTGGGGCGGATCGCCCGGCGGCCCGCCCGGGCGCGGCGAACAGCCAGGACAAGCCTGTCCCGAGGACGCTGCTGCTGATCGACGAGCACGAGATCGCGGTCGGCTTCGACATCGCCGCCACTCCTGCCGACGGCTACCTCGTCCGGCAGAAGCTGAAGGCCGACACGCTCGAGCGGGCTCTGGTACAGCTCGCGTCGGGGGAGATGCCGCTGCCCGCCGATCTCGGGCGGATGCTGATCAGCCGCGGCCCGGCCCTCGCGTTCGGCTCCGCGCGGCTCACCTTCCGTGAGCAGGAGGCGCTGACCCACCTCGCCCACGGGCTGAGCAACCGGCAGATCGCCACCCGCATGAGGATCTCGGAGCACGGCGCGAAGCGCCTGGTGAGCAGCCTTCTGCTGAAGCTCGGTGCGAACAACCGCACGGCCGCGGTGGTCACGGCCATCAAGTACGGGCTGGTGGGAGGGGCCGTGATGAGCACGAGCTGATGGCGCCGCCTGCGGCGTCGCGGGCTTGGGCGCTCCAGTGCCGGTGTCTTCCCTCGTCGCTCATCCGCTTCGCTCCCTGCTCATTTGCGACGCCTGGCGGCGTCGCGGGCTTGGGCGCCCCCGGTGCCGGTGTCTTCCCTCGTCGCTCATCCGCTTCGCTCCTTCGCTCCTCAGTCC